>NZ_JASATQ010000009.1:0-106332 GCF_038440415.1 Sphingomonas sp. OTU376
CTGGCAGGGCACCCCCCCCCCTAGCCCGGGGCCCCAAACCCCCCCCCCCCCACCCGCGGGGCCCCGCGCCCCCCCGCCACCGGCCTCAAAACCCGGGGCCCCGGGTTTGCGCGGGGGCCCAGAAGGGGGTGAATACCGAAAAGGGCGCGACGGCCGGATAGTGGCGGGCGAACCGGGTGGCCCGCCCGCCCGCGCGGATCAGCCCATCGGCATGTCGACGCAGATCAGCTTGCCCAGCACGTAGAAGCAGCCCGGCGGGAGCGGATCGTCGAACGCCAGGGCGACCGAGGGCGCGAGGGCCGACAGCGCGAACAGCGCGGCAACTGCGATCTTCTTCTTCATCGATGCACTCCTCCGATTGGTGGAGCGATCAGGCTATCGGCTGCGGGGGCCGGCTCAAGCGGCCGGGGCCGATACCGACAGGTTTATTGGCACCGAAACGGGGGCGGCGCGGGCCGGAGCCCTGCGCCGCCTTTTCGGGACTTAGAAGTGCGCGATCACGCCGGCCATCGGGCGGAAGCTCTTGGCGTCGCCGAAGGTGTTGATCTCCATGCGCAGGCGCACGCCGCTATTGCCGGTGAGGCCGCCCAGGCCGATGTCCTTGGGGCCGACCTCGACGCCGGCGCCATAGGTCATCGCGTGGAAATCGCGGCTATTGTCGCCGAGCGCGGCGAAATTGACCCATTGATAGCCGACCTTGCCATAAATCATGCCGCTCTCGCCCGCGCGCAGGCCGAAGCGGCCGGCGGCGCCATATTCCCAGTCGATATCGCCCTTGAAGCCCTTCACGACATTGCCTTCGGCGCCGATGAAGACCGGGCCAAGCGGCACGTTGATGCCGGCGACGCCCTGGACGAGGCCGCCGTCATAGGCCTTGCCATCGGCCGGGAGCGGGATGCCGGCATTGGCCTGCTCGTCGAACCGCTCATAGCCGCCAAGGATGCCGACATAGGGCTCGATCCCGAAGGCGCGGGTGCCGTCGGGCGCGGTCTCGGCGACGCTGGTGGTGGTGGCGGTGCTGTCCGTGTCCTGCGCCTGGGCGGCGGGGACGGCGAAGGGCAGCGCGGCGAATGCCGCGGCGGCGAGGATGTTACGCATGTTGGGGGAAACCTCGTGATTACTTCAGACACACGCCCCGCCAATGCCGCCCTGGATACGCGGGCGCTGGCGGCGGGGCTGTATGGGAAATGCGCGAGGAGTCAGTAGGTTGCGGGGTGGGTTTGATTGCGGTGGGGGTGTTGCTTGGGGGACACGGTTGGAAATACCAGCCATCACAACCCAAACATATTGCCACCCGTATTATTCACCACCTAGCCCCCGAAGGATATCATCAAGCGCTTTATCGGCACCAACAGCCTTCCTCCGAGCTGACCGGCGGAGAACAGACATCAACTGATAGTAATTAGCAATACCCTCGTAACCATCAACCATATCTGTTATATCTGTGTCGTTAAAACTATCCACAATCTGATCAGAACTATCTTTTAGCTCCAATATCTCAAGGGGCTCACCATCCGCATCCCTAGTATATTTCAGATATACGTATCTACCAGAAAGCGTACAATATAGATCGTTATTAAAACCAATTTCCCAATCAACATCACCAGACATCGTCTTTTCAAAAAGACGGCGCACGAGAGTTTGATATTTTTCCTTGAGCGTGGCCATCATCCAATATCCTTTTCAAGGATAATCTTAATCGCCGACAAGGTCTCGTAATTAGACCTAATTGTAGAAGCGACCTTCACTGCGTTAGGAAACGCGCCCTTGCCAGCAAGGGCTGCATCAACCTTATTACAAAACGAAGTAGTATGCTCAGATATCTGGCGTATCTGATCCATCATACCTTCAGACAATCCTAAAGATGCATGTTGAACCCGAATCATAGCCTTCCTCGCAAGGTCGTAGCTATCCGATGCATGCCTCCAACTTTCAGCTTCCAAGTGCCGCTTACAGGCATCCATGGCGAATTCCGCCTCGGATATATCTCGATAAGCGCTGTACCTATCCAATTTAAACCGGAACGATTGAACAGCGTCTTTCGCCGCATCTGCCGCTGTGGTTGCTTGGTCTGCTGATCGCTTTGCATCTTTCGCCTGCAAATACGTTAGCCTTAGCCCCCACACGGTTAGTCCGAAGCCAAGAATTCCCAGAGCCAAGCCGACAAGGCCAAGTGATGCCGAACCGGCTGGGCTTATTAGCCAGTTCCACATCGAATTCGCCTCGTCTTCCCTTTACTCCGCCGCAACCCCGGACCCCGAGAACATGTCCGGCCCGCCTTCGGCCGCGTCCTCATTGGCCACCGGGGTGGCCTTGGCCTTCTGGCGCTTGTCGAACGAATCCCAGACCTCGCCCCAGTTGCCGCGGGTCGCTGCCTTTGAATATTCGGTGGCGCGGGTCTCGAAGAAGTTGGCGTGCTCGACGCCGTTGAGCAGCGGGGCGAGCCAGGGGAGCGGGTGCTCCTCGACCATGTAGATCGGCTTCATGCCGAGCTGGCCCAGGCGCCAGTCCGCGATGTAGCGGACATACTTCTTGATCTCCTTGGGCGTCATGCCGTTGACCGGGCCCATCTCGAAGACGAGGTCGATGAACGCGTCCTCGATGCGCACCGTCTTCTGGCACATGTCGAGGATGTCGTCGCGGACCGCGGGGGTGAGGCAGTTGCGCTCCTTGCAGAAGGCGTGGAACAGCTTGATGATGCCTTCGCAGTGCAGGCTCTCGTCGCGGACCGACCAGCTGACGATCTGGCCCATGCCCTTCATCTTGTTGAAGCGCGGGAAGTTCATCAGCATCGCGAAGCTGGCGAAGAGCTGCAGCCCTTCCGTGAAGCCGCCGAACATGGCGAGCGTCTTGGCGATATCCTCGTCGCTGTCGACGCCGAAGGTGCTGAGATAGTCATGCTTGTCCTTCATCTCCTTGTACTGGAGGAAGGCGGCATATTCGGTCTCGGGCATGCCGATCGTGTCGAGCAGGTGCGAATAGGCGGCGATGTGGACCGTCTCCATGTTGCTGAACGCGGTCAGCATCATCTTGATCTCGGTCGGCTTGAACACGCGGCCGTATTTCTCGTGGTAGCAATCCTGCACCTCGACATCGGCTTGGGTGAAGAAGCGGAAGATCTGGGTGAGCAGGTTGCGCTCGTGATCGGTGAGCTTCTGCGCCCAGTCGCGGCAATCCTCGCCCAGCGGCACTTCCTCGGGCAGCCAGTGGATCTGCTGCTGGCGCTTCCAGAAATCGAACGCCCAGGGATATTCGAAGGGCTTGTAGGTCTTGCGGGCTTCGAGAAGCGGCATGGGAGTTACTCCGGGATGAACTTGGGAAAGGAAGGAAGGGCGGGCGCGAGCGGGGCGGTCATGCCGCGCCTCCCGCCAGGGTGAAGACGGCGGCGAAACCGCCGAGGAACAGGCCGAGCGCGAGCAGCATCATGCCGGCGATGCGCAGGGCGTAGGTGGTGGCCTCCGCCTCGGGCAGGCCGAGCGCGGCGCGCGCCGTGGCGGGCCTCACCAGCGTGGTGAGGCCGGCGGCGCCCGCGGCTCCGGCGATGCCGGCCATCAAGGCGAGGCTGCGGGTCATTCGTGGTCGATCACCGTGGTGTCGCCGCGGCGGACGGTGCGGTCGCGGTAGACGACCCTGGTCACCCGGGTGCCGCGATTGGCGCCGACGCCGAACACGCAGATGCCGAGGAAATAGCCGAAATCATACCAGCCGCCATTGTTGGGCACGGCATAGACCGCGACGTCGGGCACGATCAGCGAGAGGAACCACGCCACCGGGAAGATGAAGCCGTGCCAGAGGCCGAGCAGGAAGCCCGGCGCCTCGGGCTGGACGGCCGTGGGTATCTGCTTCGCGCAGGCGGCGAGCAGCAGGAAGGCGGCGACGGACAGAGTGCGGAACGGCTTCATGCAATCCCCCGAACGGGTGAGTGACAGGCTGCACGCGCGGCTGCATCGTTTCCCCGCCGCGCGCGTTGAGCGTGCGAAACCGTCCCCCAAGGAGAATGGCGATGACCGACGTGAGTGCAATCAAGGAGCATATGGAAGTGATCGGCGCCGACGGCGTCCATGTCGGTACCGTCGACCATGTCGAAGGCGAGCGCATCAAGCTCACCAAGAAGGATAGCGGGGCCGAGATCGAGGGCGCCGAGGGCTCGCATGCCGGGCACCACCACTACATCTCGCTCGGCCTGGTCGCCGGCGTGGAAGGCGATCAGGTCCGCCTGAGCGCGAACGCCGATGTGGCGGTCGAGATCTTCGAGGAAGAAGCCTGAGCTCAAAACCCCTCTCCCTTTGGGAGAGGGGCAAGCCGCGAAGCGGCGCGGGGTGAGGGTGAGCGCGATGCAGCTTGCGATTGGCGACCCTCACCCTTCCCACTCGGCTTCGCCGAGCGGGCCCCTTCCCTCTCCCAAAGGGAGAGGGAAATTTGGGCGATCACGCCGTCGGCGTTTTCCAGCACATCGTTGTTCCAGAACCGCAGCACGCGATAACCCTCGGACTCGATAAAGCGCGTGCGGCGCGCATCATATTCGACGGCCTCCGCATGCTGGCCGCCATCCACCTCGATCACCAGACGCTCGGCGAAGCAGAGGAAATCGACGCGATATGGCCCGACCGGGGCCTGAAACCGCCACTTCCTGTCGGGAAAGGCAGTGCGCAGCGCGCGAAGCAACCTCTTCTCAGCTTCCGTGGCACCCCGCCGCAACTCTCGAAGCTGCGGCACCGTGCCTGACGGTTGATCCTGATAGAGGCGCACTCGCCCTCACCCTTCCGCCGCTTCGCGGCTCCCTCCCTCTCCCAGAGGGAGAGGGATTATTGCCTCACTGGCACGCCAGGCATTCGTCGTAATCGGTCGACTCGCCCAGGTTGAACTGCGGCTTGTCGATCGTGTTGTCGGCTTCCACGCCGCCCGCGAAGCCGGCGCGCTGCACCGACTTGGAACGCAGATAATAGAGCGACTTGATGCCGAGCTCCCAGGCGCGGAAGTGGAGCATCAGCAGGTCCCACTTCTCGACATCGGCCGGGATGAACAGGTTCAGCGACTGCGCCTGGTCGATATAGGGCGTGCGGTCGCCGGCGAGTTCGAGCAGCCAGCGCTGATCGATCTCGAAGCTCGTCTTGTAGACGTCCTTCTCTTCCGGCGTGAGAAAGTCGAGGTGCTGGACCGAGCCGCCCTGCTCGAGGATCGAGTTCCACACCGCATCCGAGTTCTTGCTCTTCTCCGAGAGCAGCTTCTCCAGATACGGGTTCTTGACCGAGAAGGAGCCCGACAGCGTCTTGTGCGTGTAGATGTTGGCCGGGATCGGCTCGATGCAGGCCGAGGTGCCGCCGCAGATGATCGAGATCGACGCGGTCGGCGCGATCGCCATCTTGCACGAGAAACGCTCCATCACGCCCATGTCGGCCGCGTCCGGGCACGGGCCGCGCTCGACGGCGAGCGCCATCGAGGCCTGATCGACCTGCGCCTTGATGTGCTTGAACATCCGCAGGTTCCAGCTCTTGGCCATGGCGCCTTCGAACGGGATGCCGCGTGCCTGGAGGAAGGAGTGGAAGCCCATCACGCCGAGGCCGACGCTACGCTCGCGGCTGGCCGAATAGGCGGCCTTCTCCATGCCGGGCTCGGCGCGGTCGATATAATCCTGCAGGACGTTGTCGAGGAAGCGCATCACGTCCTCGATCAGGTTCTTGTCGTCCTTCCACTGATCCCAGGTTTCCATGTTGAGCGACGAGAGGCAGCACACGGCGGTGCGCTCATTGCCCAGATGGTCCTTGCCCGTCGGCAGCGTGATTTCCGAACAGAGGTTCGAGGTCGAGACCTTGAGGCCCAGATCACGGTGATGCTTGGGCATGTTCGAGTTCACGTGATCGCTGAACACGATGTACGGCTCGCCGGTGGCGAGACGGGTCTCGACCAGCTTCTGGAACAGAGCGCGCGCATCGACCTTGCCGCGCTCGGACTGGTCCTTGGGCGAACGCAGCACCCACTCCTCGCCGTTGCGCACCGCTTCCATGAACGCGTCGGGGATCAGCACGCCGTGGTGCAGGTTCAGCGCCTTGCGGTTGAAGTCGCCCGACGGCTTGCGGATCTCGAGGAACTCCTCGATCTCCGGGTGCGAGATGTCGAGATAGCAGGCGGCCGAACCGCGGCGCAGCGAGCCCTGCGAGATCGCCAGCGTCAGCGAATCCATCACGCGGACGAACGGGATGATGCCCGAGGTCTTGCCGTTGAGGCCGACCGGCTCGCCGATGCCACGCACCGAACCCCAATAGGTGCCGATGCCGCCGCCGCGCGAGGCCAGCCAGACATTCTCGTTCCAGGTGTCGACGATGCCGTTCAGGCTGTCCGGCACCGAATTGAGGAAGCAGGAGATCGGCAGGCCGCGGCCGGTGCCGCCGTTCGACAGAACGGGAGTGGCGGGCATGAACCACAGCTTCGAGATATAGTCGTAGATGCGCTGGGCGTGCGCCTGATTGTCGGCATAGGCCGAGGCGACGCGCACGAACAGGTCCTGGAAATTCTCGCCAGGCAGCAGATAGCGGTCGCGCAGCGTTTCCTTGCCGAACTCGGTGAGCAGCGCGTCACGCGAATGATCGACCTCGACATCATACGCACGCGGCGCGACGGTCTTGGAATCGGTCTTCTTGCGCAGCTTGGGCGCGGCCTTCTCGGCAGCGGCCTTGGCTGCCGCATCCGTGGCGGCCTTGACGGCAGCGGTGGGGGCTTCGGCGACGGTATCGTTCACGCTGTTTTCCGTGTCCCTGAATTCCATGACAACACCCCTGATAAAGCTTCACGCGCCTCTCGCATTGGAGAGACATCAAATCCCGACTCAAGGGGCGCCGATACTATCACCGGCTCGGTCGATCGCGAAGAACAAAACATGTCCATCACACCTCGTCCCAGGCACGAGTCGACCCCTTCCGCATATGGGTATGCGGCGGAGAGTCCACCAGTGCTTGAGCTTGCCCCTCAGTGCAACCACAACAGATTGTGCCAAACCGAGTCCGGGCACAAGAGCCGAAATGGTTAATATCCACAACGCTTCGTCGCTAAAATGACTCGCTTCACAGCAGCTGCGCAACTGCTGCAATGCCGCGACGCGCGGACTTTCCTAGGGTTTCCGAAAGGCAAGGGAACGAACGCGGAACGTAAATTTTTTTAACGTGGAGGACTCATGGCGACCACAAGGGCTTGTGGTTGACCGTTCGGAAGCACCGCAGATGGTGGCTGTCCGATTGTTCCCGGCGAAAGCCGAAGCCCGGGGTCACACGCAGCATGGCAAAGAAACCCTGGGCCCCGGCTTTCGCCGGGGAACCGGGTGCCCGGATGCCCGCTCACCCCAATGAGCGACGGCGTACTACACCGCGCGGCAATTGCTGATTGCGCCGCAGCCATGCGACTATACCAAGGTGCGCTTGCGGATCGTTCCGCCGCATGCGGAATTATATCGGGATGGCAACGAACGGGGCAGAAGCGGAGGATCGGGACGCCTGGCAACCGGCGCCGCACGAACGCTCGCCCATCCCCGGATCGCCGCCCACCCCCTGGCACCCGCTGTCGCGGCGCATCGCCTATTTCTCGGTAGCGGTGCTGGTGGTGATTTCGGGCTCGCTGGGCAATGCGATCGTCACCGCCAACCTGACCACGCTGCAGGGATCGCTGGGGCTCTATTCGGCCGAGATCCAGTGGCTGCCGACCGCCTATGTGATGACCAATGTCTGCGCCAACATGGTGCTCATCAAGTTCCGCCAGCAATTCGGCATAAGGCTGTTCACCCAGATCTTCCTGATCGCCTTCGCGCTGACCACCGCCTCGCACCTGCTGGTCCACAGCTTCGCCAGCGCCGTCGCGGTGCGCGCGATCAGCGGGATCGCGGCGGCGGCATGCAGCACGGTGGGGCTGCTCTACATGGTGCAGGCCTGGACGCCCGAGCACCGGCTGAAGGGCATCGTGCTCGCCGTATCGCTGCCGCAGATCGCCGTGCCGCTGGCCCGGCTGTTCCCCAGCGAGGCCTTCGAGCCCGATCGCTGGCAGACCATGTATCTGTTCGAGCTGGGGCTGGCGCTGTTCTGCCTGGCCGGGGTGCGGCTGCTGGTGCTGCCCCCGGTCGAGCGGATGAAGGCGTTCGAGCCGCTCGACTTCGTGACCTTCCCGATCTTCGCGGTGGGCATCGCATTGCTCTGCGCGGTGCTCGGGCTGGGCCGGTCGGTCTGGTGGTTCGAGGCGCCCTGGGTAGCGCCGGCGCTGATCGGGGCGATCGTGCTGATCCCGATCGCGGTGGTGATCGAGCATAACCGCAGCAATCCGCTGCTCAACACCCGCTGGCTGGGCAGTGGCGACATCGTGCGCTTCGCGCTCGTCTCGATCCTGACCCGGGTGGTGCTTTCGGAGCAGTCGATCGGGGCATCGGGCCTGCTGACCGTGCTCGGCATGGGCAATGACCAGATGCGGATGCTCTATCTGGTGGTGCTGCTCGCCACGTTGGCCGGCATCGTGATCGGCGCGCTGACCATCGATCCCAATTTCCTGGGTGGGCCGATCCTGGTGGCGCTGGCGCTGATCTGCGTCGGTGCGCTGATCGATTCGGGATCGACCAGCCTGACCCGGCCGCACGACTTCTATTTCAGCCAGGCGCTGATGGGTTTCGCCAGCGCGCTGTTCATCGGCCCGGCGCTGCTGATCGGGCTGACCCGGGCGCTCAAGGAAGGGCCGACCCATTTCGTCAGCTTCTCGGCGCTGTTCGGCATCACCCAGAATCTGGGCGGGCTGTTCGGCAGCGCGATGCTCGGCACCTTCCAGGTGATCCGCGAGCATGCCCATAACAATGCGATCGTCGCGCAGCTGGCGGATGGTGACCCGCTGGTGGCGCAGCGGCTGCAGCAATATGCCGCCGCTTATGGTCGGGTGCTGATCGACCCGGCACTGCGCCAGGCCGAGAGCGCGGCGATCCTGACCCAGACAGTGACGCGCGAAGCCAATGTGCTCGCGTACAACGACACCTTCCTGCTGGTCGCGGCGATCGCGGCGGCGACGATCGTCTGGGCGAGTTTTCACATATTCCGGATCCGGCGCGAGAATCTGCGCCGGGCAGCGGAACAACAGGCGGGAGCATCCTGATGGCAGACGGGCAAGAACCGGCCCCTCCGGCAACCAGCGAAGGCGCCGATCCGCCACCGGCGCCAGCGGCGGCCGCGCGGCGCTGGAAGCCGCCGAGGCTTTCCTGGCTCTCGATCGCGATCGCGGCGGCGCTGATCCTGATCGGCGTGACCGCGGTGCTGATGGCGTGGCAGGCATGGCCGTTCGGCGGGCGCAGCCAGTCGACCGAGAATGCCTATGTCCGCGGGCAGGTGACGATCATCAGCCCGCAGGTGAGCGGCTATCTGACCAGCGTGCCGGTACAGGATTTCGCGCGGGTGAAGGCCGGCGACGTGCTGGCGACGATCGACGACCGGATCTACGCCCAGCGGGTCGACCAGGCGAAGGCGAATGTCGCCAGCGCCGATGCGGCGCTCGCCAACAATCCGCAGCAGGTGGCGTCGAAGACCGCGACCCTGGGATCGCAGCAGGCAGCGGTCGCCTCGGCCCAGGCGCAACTCGCCAAGGCGCAGGCCGATTATGCCCGGATCGACGCGCTGGCGAAGGACGGCTTCGTCACGCGCAAGGACCGCGATGCGGCGCTCGCCACGCTGCGCACCGCCCAGTCGGCGGTGGCGCAGGCCCAGGCGGCGCGGACGGTGGCGACGCAGGACATCCGCAGCGTCGATGTGAGCAAAAGCGGGCTGGTCGCCTCGGTCGACGCCGCCAAGGCCGCGCTGCGCCTGGCCGAGATCGACCTGGCCAATACGGTGATCCGCGCCCCGGTGGCCGGGCAGCTGGGCGAGATCGGCGGACGGCAGGGGCAATATGTCACCGCCGGCACTCAGCTGATGGCGCTGGTGCCGCAGACGCTCTGGGTGACCGCGAACTTCAAGGAAGCGCAGACCGCGAAGATCCGGCCGGGCGCGAAGGCGAGCTTCAAGGTGGACGCGCTGGGCGGGGCGCGGCTGACCGGGGTGGTCGAGCAGCTGGCGCCGGCGGCGGGGTCGGAGTTCGCGGTGATCCGCAGCGACAATGCCACGGGCAATTTCGTGAAGATCCCGCAGCGGATCGCGGTGCGGATCCGGATCGACCCGGACCAGCCGCTGGCCGGCCGGCTGCGGCCGGGCATGTCGGTGGAGGCGAAGGTGGAGCTTGGGCGCTAGCGGCTACCCTTCCAGCGCGAGGAGTGGGGCGCTAAGGCTGGTCGCGAAACGAGATTCGGGGACGGCATATGCGCACGGGACTGACGGCTTTGGCGGTGGCACTTGCCTGGGCATCGCCCGCTTGGGCACAGGAAGCGCCCGCTCCGGCGCCCGGGGCCGCGCCGGTGATTACCCCGACGCCGCTGCCCGCCGACGCGGTGGTGGTCAGCACCGACGACAATCCGGCCAACCTTGTCGTCGAGAAGTCGATCGACGAGCTGCAGGCGATGCTCGCCGCCGGCAAGGTCGAGGCGTGGAAGCTCGCCGACCTCTATGTCGAGCGGATCGGCAAGGTGGACCGCGACGGGCCGACGCTGCGCTCGGTGATCGTCACCGCGCCGGCCAAGGACCTGCGCTATGACGGCCGCGCCAGCGACGACCGGCGCAAGGCGGGCAAGACGCTGGGGCCGCTCGACGGCATCCCGGTGCTGATCAAGGACAATATCGAGACGCAGAACATGCCCACCACCGCGGGCAGCCTGGCGCTTGCCAACAACGATACCGGCCGCGACGCGCCGCTGGTGGCGAAGCTGCGGGCGAAAGGCGCGGTGATCCTCGGCAAGACCAACCTCAGCGAATGGGCGAACATCCGCTCGAACCATTCGATGAGCGGGTGGAGCGCGGTCGGCGGGCTGGTCAGGAACCCCTATGCGCTCGATCGCTCGGCCTGCGGCTCGTCGAGCGGTTCGGGCGCGGCGGTGGCGGCAAGCCTCGCGGCGGCGGCGGTGGGCACCGAGACCGACGGATCGGTGGTGTGCCCTGCGGCGATGAACGGGCTGGTGGGCCTCAAGCCCACGCTCGGCCTGATCAGCCGCACCGGGGTGGTGCCGATCAGCCATAGCCAGGATACGCCCGGGCCGATGGCGCGGACGGTCAAGGACGCGGCGATCCTGTTCGGCGCGATGATCGGCAGCGACCCCGGCGATCCGGCGACCAAGGATGCCGACAAGCACAAGGCGGACTATGCCGCCGGCCTCAGCCCCGATGCGCTGAAGGGCATGAAGATCGGCTATTGGAAGCCCGAGATGGCCGCCGACCTCGCCGCGCGCTTCGACAAGGCGCTCGAGGAGCTTACCGCGGCGGGCGCGGTGCTGGTCGAAGTGAAGATGCCCGAATTGAAGGGGCTGGGCGAGGCCGAGGGGCTGGTGCTCTACACCGAGCTCAAGGCCGACATGGCGGCCTATCTCGCCACCACGCCGGCCAGCGTGGGCCCGAAGACGCTCGCCGACCTGATCGCGTTCAACGAAGCGAACAAGGCGAGCGAGATGCCGTTTTTCGGGCAGGAGACCTTCCTCAAGGCCGAGAAGACCAAGGGGCTCGACGATCCCGACTACAAGGCGGCGCGCGAGAAATCGGCACGGATGGCGGGACCGGAGGGGATCGACGCGATGCTGGCCGCCGGTGGCGTGCAGATCCTCGTCACCCCGACCTATGGCACGCCCTGGCTGAGCGATCCGGCCCATGGCGACCAGTTCCAGGGTCCTTCGGCGAGCGAATTGCCGGCGGTGTCGGGCTATCCGCACCTCACCGTGCCGATGGGGCTGGTGAACGGGTTGCCGGCCGGGCTTTCGTTCATCGGCACGGCCTATTCGGACGGGCTGCTGCTCATGGCCGGCTATGCCTATGAGCAGGCCACGCACGCCCGGGTGGTGCCGCAATATCTGCCGACGATCCCGGCGGACCTGGGGCCGCGCAAGTAACCCGTCGCCCCGGCGACGGTTACCGCTTCTTCTCGAGCTCGAGAAGTTCCTCGCGCACATGGATCGCCTCGAGCGACATGCGCACCTCGACCAGGAAATAGATCAGCCCGGCCATCAGGAGGAGCATCGAGATGATGAAGCTCGACGCCACCCAGATGCCGACATGGAGATTGGTCAGCCGCGCGACGAACATCATCGCGACGACGAGACAGATCGCCAGCGCGCTGGCGGTGCACAGGAAGATCGCGTTGTTGATGACCGAGATGCGGCGATCGATGATGCGCAGTTCCCAGACATGGCGGTCATGCTCGGGCCCGGTCGAGCGCGGGTGAAGCTGCTCGATGTTGCGCGCGCGATCGACGATCCGGGCAAGCCGCCCGACCATCACGTTGAGGAACGCCCCGATGCCCGCGAGCAGGAACACCGGTGCGATCGCGGCCTGGATGGTCTCGGAGACCGTGGAGAGATAGGGGCCTTCCATCGTTATCCTTATGCCGGGTGCGAAACGAGGAGTGAAGACGCGATGATGACCTTCGAGACCGATACGCAGGCAGGCGTCGTCGAGTTCCTTGTCGATGGCGGTGTGACCCGCGCGGACTATGATGCGGGCGTAGCCGCGATGGAAGCGGTGATCGCGGACAAGGGCAGCCTTTCGGCGCTTGCGGTGATCCGTAATTTCTCCATGGAGCTGGGCGCCTGGTGGAAGGACATAAGCTGGGGCGCCACGCACATGGGCAAGATCCGCCGCGCCGCGATCGTCACCGACAGCGGCTGGATCGAAATGGCGACCCGGGCAGGCAGCATGATGGTCTCGGCCGAGGTGAAGCTGTTCAAGCCCGATGCGGTGGAGGAGGCGCGGGGCTGGGTGCGGGAGGGCTGAGGGGCATCCAGGTGCAACCTAATCCTCCCCCGGAGGGGGAGGGGGACCGCCGCGAAGCGGTGGTGGAGGGGTAGCGCGCCTCAAGCTTCAAAGCCCGTGGAGAATACCCCTCCACCAGCTTCGCTGGTCCCCCTCCCCCTCCGGGGGAGGATAGCAGTGGGATCCGGAACCACACGCCAAAACCCGTCATCACCGCTTGGTAACGGGTAGCGTAGTACAAGCACCGCATGTCGAAGCCGATGCTGCTCGAGGAATTCACGCGCCTGCCGCCGGCGCTCACCGTCGATTGCGTGGACGGCCTGTCCGGCGCGATCGACGCAGTAGCGACGCGCGCGGCGCCGTCGCACCGATTCCTGCGCTATGGCTGGTTCGCCGCGGGGCTGCGCGCCTATGGTGGCCATGCCCGCACGATCACCGTGTCGCGCGAGGGCGAACCCGTCGCCGCGCTGCCGATCGTCCCCGCCGGCCCGGCCTGGGCGAAGCTCGTCGCCATTCCAGGCTGCTACTGGCCGTTCCGCAGCTTTCCCGTGCGCGAGGATGCCGGAGTGGAAGCCGTCGAGGCCCTGCTCCCCCGCCTGGCCCGCGAGGCCCGGGCGCTGCGCGTCGGCCCGGTCTATGACGGCGATCCGGGACTGGAGTTGTTCAAGGAAGCAGCGCGCAACCAGGGCTGGGCGCTGCTCGACCGCTTCGTGGCGGACAGCTTCGCGCTCGATATTGCCGCCGAACGCGCCGAAGGCACCTGGCCGCGCAACTCGACGCTGAAGAAGAACCGCTTCCACGAGAAGCATCTCGGCAGCCATGGCGCACTCGACTGGAGCTTCGTCAGCGGTGGCGACTGGAACGCCGCCGCGTTCGATGCGCTTGCCGAGATCGAGGAGAAGAGCTGGATCGCGGCGCGGACCGACGGATCGGACGCCAAGTTCACCACGACCGGCCACGGCGCCTTCTGGCGCGCGGCGGCGGAGGATCCGGTGCTGGCCGGCATGATGTGGGCGGCGATGCTGCGCGTTGACGACGCACCTTCCGCCTTCTCGTTCGACATGAACGCCGGCGCACTCAAATACGCGATCGCCAACAGCTATGACCCAGCCTTCGCCAAGCATTCGCCGGGCAAGCTGCTCTATTATCGCAACCTGGTCCGCGCGATCGAGGACGGGATCAGCGATGTCGACTGGGGTGCGGGCGACAGCGGCTACAAGCAGGTGATCGGCGCGGCCAAGGGCCCGGCGATCCGCGACTGGCTGTTCGTGCGCCCGGGCATCGACGCGCTGGCCGGCAAGCTGCTGCGCGGCGCGTGGAAGCGCACCGGCAGAAGCGAGACAGGCTCAGCGCCGGCTGAAGCGGAGCGCGTCCTCGATGCTGAGAAAGGCGACGACGCCCGTGAAAAGCGCGAAGGCGCCGACGACTAGGTAGAGGAACATCGCATTGCTCCATGCTGGCAATGTGTTCGCCATGCCCCCTGGGACAATCCGCCGCTTTGACGATTCTCAAATGGCGGCCATAGTAGGGGCATGACCGCTGCCCATATCTGCTCCGACTGCGCCGTGCGCGACCGGGCGCTATGCGCCAGTCTCGACGACGCGGAATTGAACGCGCTCAACACGCTCGGCCAGCGTCGGACGCTGCAGCGTGGCCAGGCATTGATCTGGGCGGGCGAGGAAAGCCCGGTCTGCGCCAATCTGATCTCCGGTGTGCTCAAGCTGAGCGCGACCACCCCCGACGGGCGCGAACAGGTGGTGGGTCTGCTCTATCCCGCCGATTTCGTCGGCCGTCCCTGGGCCAACACCGCCGATTTCACAGTGACCGCACTGGGCGAGGCCGAGCTCTGCGTGTTCCCGCGCGGCCCGTTCGAGCGCGTCCTCGAGGATCATGTCCGCATGGAGCGGCTGCTGCTCCAGCGCACCCTCGCCTCGCTCGACGAGGCACGCGCCCGCATGCTGACGCTCGCCCGGCTCTCGGCACGCGAGAAGCTGGCGGGCTTCCTGCTCGACCTGGCCGATCGCTCGCATGGCTGCCGCGCCACCGCCTTCGGTCCGGTGACCTTCGACCTGCCGCTCACCCGCGGCGAGATGGCCGACGTGCTGGGGCTGACGATCGAAACGGTGAGCCGCCAGCTGAGCAAGCTCAAGGCGGAAGGCGCGATCAACCTGATGGGCGCGCGCGGGATCACGATCCGGGATCGCGCCAAGCTGGAGGCGAGCAGCCAATAGGCTGCCGCACCGGCGCCAATATCGTCATCCCGGCGCACGCCGGGACCTCAGGCGAAGGCGCCGGGAAGGAGCCGCACGAGATCCCTGCTTCGCCGGGATGATGGATGACGCGGCGCAGGCTAGCCCGCGATCTTCCGCAGCGCTTCCACGAAGCGATCGACCTCATCGATCGTCGTCGCCAGCGCCGGCGTCACCCGCACGCAGCTGCCCGAGGCCAGGCCGTCGCGATGGACGGTGAAGATGCCATGTTCGTCGAGCAGCCGCTTCGCCAGCGCGACATTGGCCGCATGGCTGGTCTGCCCCTTCAGCCGGAACGCCGTGATCGCGCCGAAGAAGAGAGGATCGTCGGGGGTGAGCACTTCGATCCCCTTCATCTCGCGCGCCAGCAGCGCCCAGCGACAGCGCAGCATCTGGAGACGGGCCGCCTTGGCCTTGATCCCGATGCTCTCATGAAAATCGAGCGCGGCCGGCACGGTGAGTTGCGCCGCGAAATCGAGCGTGCCGGTATGCACGCGGCTGCGGATGTCGGCCGGCTCCGCGCCGAGTTCGGCAGGGTCGACATCGATGTCCGCCAGCCGTCCGCCGCGGATCACGATCGCCCCGACGCCCAGCGGCGCGCCGAACCATTTGTGCAGGTTGATGCCGATGAAGTCGGCGCCGAGCTCCGGCAGCCTGAAATCGAGCTGGCCGACGCTGTGCGCGGCATCGACGATCACATCGATCCCGTGCAGCTCCGCCATCGCCGCGATGTCTGCGACCGGCAGGACCAGCCCGGTCCGGTGGCTGACATGGGTGAGCAGCACCATGCGCAGGTTCGGATGCGCGATGAACGCCTTGGCATAGGCATCGATCACCGACTGATAGGTGGCCGGCTCGGGCAGCGCGATCTTCACCACCTCCACTCCGCGCCGGGCGTGCAGGCTCTCCATGCAGGCCTGCATCGAATCATAATCGAGATCGGCATGGAGCACCGCGTCGCCGGGGCGCAGCTTGTTGTAGCCGAGGATCAGCGCGCGCATCGCTTCGGTGGCGTTGCGGGTGAAGGCGATCTCTCCCGTCGCCACGCCGAGCGTCGCGGCTACCCGGGCGCGGATCGCCTCGATCTCGCCGGGCATCTCGCGCCGGGCATAGAAGCTGGTGTCGCGGTTCACCCGCTCGACATTGGCACGATAGGCGGCAAGCACCGGCCGGGCCATCATGCCCCAATTGCCATGCTCGAGCTGCACGACCTTGCGGGTGATATCGTACTGGGCGGCGATCTTCAGCCAGCGCTCGTCATCGGCGGCGAAGGCGGGCACGGGAGCGACGGAAGCGGCGGCGGCGGCGCCGAGCAGGGTCCTGCGGTCCATCATCTCCCCTCCCCTGTTCAGACCCGGATGTAGCGGAAGTACCAGACTTCGTGGCCGAGCCGCCGCGCCTTGCGCTCATACCGCGTCTCGGGCCAGTCGTCAGGGCGGGTGAGGAAGTCCTGCGCGGTCTTCGCCTGCCACTCGAAATCGCGGCGCTGGTTCATGATCATCATCGCCCAGCGGACATAGACCGGATGATCGGTGCCGAGGCGGAACTCGCAGCCCGGCTTCAGCTTGGCGGCGATGATGTCCATCGGGCCGTGATTGACCATGCGGCGCTTGGCGTGGCGGGCCTTCCGCCAGGGATCGGGGTGGAGGAGATAGAGCCGGTCGAGGCTGGCATCGGGCAGCCGCTCGAGCACTTCGAGCGCATCGCCCATGTGCAGGCGGACATTCTGCAGCGCGCCGTCTCGGATATGGCCGAGCGCGCCGACGACGCCGTTGAGGAAGGGCTCGCAGCCGATAAAGCCGTGATCGGGCCGCGCGGTCGCCTGGCCGGCGAGATGCTCGCCCGCGCCGAAGCCGATCTCGAATTCGAGCGGCCGGCTGTCGCCGAAGAGGATCTGGGAATCGAGCGGGCCGGATTCGGGCACGCTCAGCTGGGGCAGCAGCGCCTCGACGAGCTCGGACTGGCCCTGGCGGAGCTTGTGGCCCTGGCGGCGGCCATAGAGGCGGCGGATGGAAACGGGATCGGACACGGGCCGCCTGTTAGCGTGCCGCGCGGAGAGAACAAGCTTTAGAGCGCCTGGGCGATCGACGCGGCGGCAACGGGACGGGTGGCCCCGCTGCGCTGGTGCGCGGCAAGGCGGCGATGCTGGGGCACGGTGACACGCGGTTCGCGGCGGGCGATGTGCGGGCGCGGCAGCGGGTGCGCCATCGCCGGCGCGATCCAGTCGCCCTGCATGTGGCGGATGCCCATGGTGCCGAGCATCGCGAGATCCTCGCGGCGGACGATGCCGTTGGCGATCAGCGTCACGTCCATGTTGCGAGCGAGCCGGAGCACGCCCTCGACGATCACGCGGCGCGAGCTGCTGTCGGAGATGTTGCGGACCAGCCCCGAGTCGAGCTTGACGAAGCGCGGGGTGAAGCGGCCGAGCAGGCGGACGGCGAGCGGGCCGACGGCGAAGCTGTCGAACGCGATGGCGATGCCGCGATCGACGCATGCCTGGGCGAGGCCGGCGACATGGTTGAGATCCCCGCGCTCGTCGGCATTGATCTCGACGACGATGCGGTCGACCGGCACGCGGTGCTCGATCGCGGTGCGGAAGAGATGGGCGAGCAGCGCGTCGGGCGCGCCATGCGCGGCGCCGACCGGGATGGCGAGCAGCGCCTCGCCCTCGAGCAGACCGGCATCGACCGCGCCGGCGATGGCGGCGCTGATTCGCGCCATCTCGAGGCGGGGGCGGTCCGCGGGGGCAAGCGCGGCGGCGATCTGCGGGAAGCTGCGGCCCTGGGCGGTGGCGATGACGGCCCAGGCGAAGGGCAGGCCGGTGGCGGTGGCGACCATCGGCTGGAAGGCGATGGCGAGACCGGGCTGACTGGCGTGCGAAACAGGATCGGCGTGCATGGAGCTTCCTTTCTGAGCCCCTTTAAAGATGGTTAACGATACCAACTCCATTCCGTGCGGTTGCGAAGGGGGATTCCCCCCATGGGGATTCTACCAAGCGCGACTCGCATGATTCCGCTTGAACCGCGGATTCCCGCGAGTCGCGGGCCGGCGAAGCGCACAGGCCGTAGCGCACGGATGCGGGCCAGGAGCCGCAAGCCTTTGGGTTTTATTGCAGATTTTTGTCCGGAGCGCCCGCGAATCAGGCGGCGTTGCGCGTCGCCGTCTGGGGCAGGATGCCGGCAACCGGTGCGCCGACATAGCTGCCCTGGACCAGCGGCACGCCGAAGCTGCGCAGCCGCTCATAGGCCGATTCGCTGTCCACGCCCGCCGCGACGATGCGCAGGCCGAGGCTCTGCATGCGACGGACAAGGTCTTCCATCGCGATCCGGCGCGACCAGCTGGAACCGACATTGCTGACCAGGTCCGGCTCGATCGTCACCATGTGTGGGGCGAACTTGCCGCAGGCGGCGAGGCCCGACTCGTTCGGGCCGATGCCGTGGAACGCGACGACCGGGCCGAGCTTGTTGAAGACATGCATGATGTCGGCAAGCTGCGAGTTGGTGATCGACTGATAGTGATGCAGCGAGAACACCAGCCGCTCCGCGACGATGCCGTACTGGCGGGCGGTGAGCAGCGCGGGCTGGATATGCTCGGCGGGATCGCCGATCGCGGGCGCGCTCAACGGAATGGCGAGGCGGCCGCCCGAAGTGGCGAAGCCGGCCGTGGCGGCCCAGCGGATCGCGGCGACGGCGCAGCGGCGATCGACATCGCCGCGCTGCTCGGCCGAGAGCTGGTCGAAATCCTGCGCGGCCGGCGCGCCGTTGCGCAGCACCTGCGCCTCATAGGCGTGGATGCGGCTGCCGGCGATCTCCGCGATGGGCTGGAAGGCGATCGCGAGGCCCGCGCTGGCACCTGCGGATGCTGCCCCGGCTTCCGGACCCATCATCGAATTCTCCGTCTCCACCGACTCGCTCCTTTCCATTCCTTCCTGATGAAGAATTGCGGTTGCTCAGTGCTTTATAGGCGCCTCGGGACGAATACGGAGCCGCGCGCAGCGGATTTTGTCGCGGCGTCGAGCAGATATGCGCCGATCTCAGTCGCTTCCCGCATGCTTCTCAGCAACGCGCCCGGACAAAGAAAAAGCCCCGCGCCGGTGGTCCGGCGCGGGGCTCCTCATGACTTGCCGAAGCGAAGGATCAGGCCAGGGCGGCCTTGAGGTCCTCGACCAGGTCGGTCTTCTCCCAGGGGAAGAAGTCGCCTTCCGGCTTGCGGCCGAAGTGACCATAAGCCGCGGTCTTGCTGTAGATCGGCTTGTTGAGCTGCAGATGCGTGCGGATGCCGCGCGGGGTGAGGCCGCCCAGCTTCTCGATGCCCGCGATCGCGGCTTCGATCTTGTCGTCGGCGACGGTGCCGGTGCCGTGGGTGTCGACATAGAGCGACAGCGGCTTCGACACGCCGATGGCATAGGCCAGCTGGATCGTCACGCGCTTGGCGAGGCCGGCGGCGACGATGTTCTTGGCGAGATAGCGGGTGATGTACGCCGCCGAACGGTCGACCTTGGTCGGGTCCTTGCCCGAGAAGGCGCCGCCGCCGTGCGGAGCCGCGCCGCCATAGGTATCGACGATGATCTTGCGGCCGGTGACGCCCGCGTCGCCGTCCGGACCACCGATCTCGAACGAGCCGGTCGGGTTGATGTGGTACTCGGTGGCGTCCGAAAGCAGCGCCGCCGGGATCACGTCCGCGACGACCTTCTTCACATAGGCCTTGAGCTCGGCTTCCTTGTCGCCTTCGTCATAGCCCTTGCCGTGCTGGGTCGAGACGACGATCGCGGTGGCCGCAACCGGCACGCCATTTTCGAAGCGCAGCGTGACCTGGCTCTTGGCGTCCGGCTCGAGGAACGGCGCGGCGCCCGAGTGACGGTCGGCCGCCATCTTGGCGAGGATCTTGTGGCTGTAGTCGAGCGTCGCCGGCATCAGATCCGGGGTCTCGTCGGTGGCGAAACCGAACATGATGCCCTGATCGCCGGCGCCTTCGTCCTTGTTGCCCGAAGCATCCACGCCCTGCGCGATATGCGCCGACTGCGGGTGCAGGTTGTTCTCGAAGCGGAAGCTCTCCCAGTGGAAGCCGTCCTGCTCGTAGCCGATGCGCTTGACGGTGTCGCGGACGGTCTTCTCGACCTCTTCCTGCACGCCCGGGGCCCAGTTGCCCTCGGTGTCCATGATGCCCTTGCCGCGGATTTCACCGGCGAGGACGACCAGCTGGGTGGTGGTCAGCGTTTCGCAGGCGATGCGGGCTTCGGGGTCCTTCGAGAGGAACAGATCGACGATGGCGTCGGAAATCTGGTCGGCCACCTTGTCGGGATGGCCTTCCGAGACCGATTCGGACGTGAAGAGATAGTTGGAACGCATGGTTTTCCTCAGACAATGGGAGGAAAGCGCGGCCGTTGCCATGCCATATAAAGCTTTCCTTATATCCTGCCCTAGCGGGCCAGACGCCGGAAGGCAATTGCCAACACTACGCAAGCGAGCGCGGCGAGCAGCGCCAGCCAGTTGCCCAGGCGGGAGAACAGAGTCGGCGGCGCCGCCCGCGGGAGCGGCGCTTCGATCGCTCCTTCCTGCTCCGCCGGCACCGTGCCGAGCAGGCGGCCGCGCGCATCGATGATCGCGGAAATGCCGGTAGGCGTGGCGCGCAGGATCGGCAGCCCCTCCTCGATCGCGCGTAGCCTTGCCTGCGCCAGATGCTGCACCGGCCCCCAGCTGCCGAACCAGGCATCGTTGGAAGGATTGAACAGGAAATCGGGCCGGTTGCGCTGATCGATGATCTGGCCGGAGAAGATGATCTCGTAGCAGATCGCCACGCCCGACTTGCCGAATCCCGGCACGTCCAGCGTCTGCGGGCCCGGGCCGGGCAGGAAATCGAAGTCGCCCATCACCACCCGAGCGAGGCCGAGCGGCGCGAGTAGCGTGCGCATCGGCAGATATTCGCCATAGGGCACCAGATGCGCCTTGTCGTAGCGCTTGCCGAGCATCCCGGCGGAATCGACCGTCCATACCGAATTGCCGACGCCGGCAAGCTTGCCTTCCGAGAAGATCAGCGCGTTGCCGCCGACCATCACGCGATCCCGCGGCCCCAGCAGCCCGCCGATCCGCCCGCGCACCCAGCGGGGATCGGCGTCGCGGTAATAGGCCTTGGGATAGCCGTCCTCGATCAGGTAGTTGACCATGCCCTCGGGCCAGACGACCAGTCGCGGCACCGCGCCCGGCTGGCCGCTCCAGTCCGCCAGCTTGTTGAGCACCCGCGGTGCATAGTCGGGCTGATCCACGCCCACCTGGCCGATATTGGGCTGGACGATGCGGACATGCGGGCGGCTCATATCCTCGGCCGGACGACCGGGATTCAGCGCGAAGCCGGCGACCAGCAGCAAAGCGGCAGTGGCCAAGGGCGCGCGATACTGGTGCTGGCTGGCAAGATAGAGCGCGCCGGCGGCGAGCAGGGTGACGCCCGACAGCGCATAGGTGCCGGTGAATGCCGCGAGCTGCGCGATCGGCGTCGGCACCCAGATCACGCCCATCGGGTTCCAGGGATAGCCGGTGAACAGCGTGCCGCGCAGATATTCGGTGACGATCCAGGCGCCGGCGGCGGCAAGGACAAAGCCGAGGTCCGGCTCGTCCCAGCGCGCCTTGACCAGCCGGGTGAAGCGCCAGGCCAGGCCCATGGCCACCGCCGGATACACCGCCAGATAGAGCGCCAGCAGCACCACCGCGAAATAGCCGAGCACCGGCGGCATCTTGTCCTGGAAATCGAAGGCGTGCTGGATCCAGTTATTGCCGAGGGTGAAATGCCCGACCCCGAACAGCCAGCCGCGCAGCAGCGCGCTCTTCGTCGTCGGCGCGTGCCAGGTGAGGTGCAGCAGCACCGCGAGGCAGATCAGCGTTACCGGCCACCAGTCGAGCGGGGCGAATCCGGTAGCGGAGAGGAAGCCGGCGATCAGCGCGATGAGCAAAGGGCGGTTGAGCATCGGGTGGGTGCTTACCCGATCCCAAAATACCCTGTCATGCTGAACTTGTTTCAGCATCCAACGTGCGGCTGACGACACCGCCCGATCCTCCAGGCCACGGCCCGGCCCAACCTTGGACCCTGAAACACGTTCAGGGTGACGAAGTGGGGAACGGATCGGGTAGCGAATCCCCCTCGACCGCACTACATGGCGCGCCATGACCGAGATCACCGTCGCCGCCCTGCAGCTCGCCTTTTCCGACAATATCGACGCGAACATCGCGAACGTGTCGCGGCTTGTCCGCGAGGCGGCCTCGCGCGGCGCGCAGGTGGTGCTGCCGCCCGAACTGTTCGAAGGCGAATATTTCTGCCGGGTCGAGGACGAGGGCCTGTTCGCCAATGCGAAGCCCACCTCCGAGCACAAGTCGGTCCTGGCGATGCAGGAACTGGCGCGCGAGCTGAAGATCCACATCCCGACCAGCTTCTTCGAGATGGACGGTCATCATTACTACAACAGCCTCGCGATGATCGATCCGGACGGCAAGATCGCCGGCGTCTATCGCAAGAGCCACATCCCCGACGGCCCCGGTTACGAGGAAAAGTTCTACTTCCGCCCCGGCAATACCGGGTTCAAGGTTTGGAACGGTCCCGACAAGACCACGCTCGGCGTCGGGGTGTGCTGGGATCAATGGTATCCCGAGACCGCGCGCGCGATGATGCTGATGGGCGCCGACATCCTGTTCTACCCGACCGCGATCGGCAGCGAGCCGCATGACGACAGCCTCGACACCGCGCGCCTGTGGCGCCGGGCAATGGTGGGCCATGCCGTGTCGAACGTCGTCCCCGTGGTCGCCGCCAACCGCATCGGCACCGAGCATGGCCAGACCTTCTATGGCACCAGCTTCATCACCGACGAGCGCGGCGACATCCTGGCCGAACTCGACCGCGAAGAAGAGGGCGTGATCACCGCCAAGATCGACCTCACGCTGGCCAAGCGCCACCGCGCCGCCTTCGGCTTCTTCCGCGATCGCCGCCCGGAGCTGTATGGTCGCCTGGTGCAGGATATCTGATGCGCAGCAAGCGCCACCTCGAGCGTCACCTGGTCTCTCGGATCGGTTGGCTGCGCGCGGCGGTGCTTGGCGCGAATGACGGTATCGTCTCCACAGCAAGCCTGATCGTCGGCGTTGCTGCGGCAGCGCCGGACCGGTATGCGATCCTGGTCGCGGGCGTGGCAGCCTTGCTTGCCGGCGCACTTTCGATGGCTGCAGGCGAATATGTCTCCGTGAGCTCGCAGGCAGATACCGAGAGAGCCGATCTTGATCGCGAGCGGACCGAACTCGCAGAAATGCCCGAGATGGAGCTGGAGGAGCTTAGCCAGATCTATATCTCTCGCGGGGTCGAAGAGAAGCTTGCCCGCGATGTTGCGGCCCAGATGATGGCGCATGATGCTCTGGAGGCCCACGCACGCGATGAGCTCGGCATCACCAGTCATCTTGCCGCTCGGCCGGTCCAGGCGGGAATAACATCGGCGCTTACATTCGCGGTCGGTGCCGCCGCGCCCTTGCTGGTCGCGCTGCTTGCCCCGACTGCGATGGTGATTCCAGCCGTATTCATCGCCTCGTTGCTCTGTCTTGCCCTGCTCGGCGCGCTGGGCGCCCGCACCGGCGGCGCCGGCATCGGCCGAGCGGTGATGCGGGTGGTGTTCTGGGGAGCCGTAGCGATGGCTGTCACCGCAGGAGTGGGAGCGTTGTTCGGCACCAATCCAGGCTGACACGCGTTCGCAAAGGGCCTAATCTTTGCGGCAACTGCGACTGGAACCGCAAGCATGGACGACCCCGAACTTCCCGACGACAGCAAGCTGACGCTCTCCAAGCAGCAATGGGCGAGCCAGGGCAAGTTCCTGACCGGTCATATCGCCCGGCCCGAGGAGGAGCGCCTGCCGCCCGGCCAGCACCTGACCGTCAAATGGCCGGTGCTCGATCTCGGCCGCCAGCCCGACATCGCCCGCGAGCGCTGGAAACTGGAAGTGACCGGCATGGTCGCCAGGCCGGTGACGCTCGACTGGGCCGGGCTCATGGCGCTGCCGCAGACGCGACTGACCAGCGACATCCACTGCGTCACCAGCTGGTCGCGCTACGACAATGACTGGCAGGGCGTGCTGACCCGCGACCTGCTGGAGCATGTCGAGCCGCGCGACGAGGTGCAGGCGGTAATGCTTCACGGCTATGACGGCTATACCACCAATGTGCTGCTCAGCGACTTCGCTGCTCCGCAAGCGATCGTCGCGCATGGCTGGGCCGGCCAGCCGCTGGCGCGCGACCATGGCGGCCCGGCGCGGCTGGTGATCCCGCACCTCTATTTCTGGAAAAGCGCCAAGTGGATCCGCAAGATCGAGCTTATCGGCGCGGACAAGCCCGGCTTTTGGGAAGTGAACGGCTATCATATGCGCGGCGATCCCTGGACCGAGCAGCGCTACAGCCGGGATTAGAGCATTCTCTGGCCGCGCAGGTTCAGCGCTGCTTGTCGCCCAGTTCGTCGGCGATCTTCACGGGCTTGTCGCAACCGTCTTCCGTACGCTGCACGGCAAGGAACAAGCCGGCCTTCGGTTCCCGACCGAGCGTGCCCGCGCGCACCGGGTTACCGAAGGTGGGTATGGCATAGCCCATGCGTGCATTCTGGCACTCGACCTTGGGTGCCGCAGGCAGCGCAAGGTGCGAAGCCGGAACCGATACGTCCCGCTCACCGGCGAAAGCGGGGACAGGCGTGAGGGCCAGACAGAGAAGCACGATACGCATGGGCACCTCCTTACCTGGAGCCATGCTAGCAGAGTTGCCGCCAACCGGCGTACCGCGAGATGTCACCGATCCGGTGCTATGCGTCGCGGAGCGCCACGGCACGGGCAACCACCGCCTCGAGCATCTCGGGCGTCAGCCGCCCGGTATTCTGGTTGTAGCGCGAGCAGTGATAGCTATCGAGCAGCAGCTGCCCGCGGTGCATGCGATGCTCGGCGCCATGCGCGAAGCGATGCTTGGGGAGCTTGCCGCCCATCGCCTTGACCGCCGACTGGTGCGCGACCTGACCGAGCGCGATCACGATCGGCGCCTTGAGCTCGGCGGCCAGGAACGGGCGGCAGGCATGGATCTCGGCCGGCTCGGGCTTGTTCTCGGGCGGCAGGCAGCGGACGGCATTGAGGATCACCACGCCCCTGGGCTCGCCCGCCTCCGCCAGCCCGAACCTGGCGAGCGTCGCGAACAGCAAGTCACCCGAGGCATCGCCGGTAAAGGCGCGACCGGTGCGGTTCGCGCCATGCTTGCCGGGGGCGAGGCCGACGATCGCGATCGGCGCATCGGGCTCGCCCAGCATCGGCACCGGCGCGTTCCACCAGTCGGGATGTGCCGCACGCAGCTCAGTGCGGAGCGCGACGAGGCGCGGACAGAGCGGGCAATCACGGCTTGGCTCGAGCATCCGCGCGCGATAGTCGCCGAAGCGTGCCGAGGACAAGCTATGCCATCGCGATCGGATCGAACCGGCCGGGCCGCCATGGCGGCCCGCGGCGCGAGGTGCTGGCGGCGATCGCGGCGCTGGAGGGGGTGCGCGCGGTATCGCCGATCCTCCACACGCCGCCGCTCGGCCCGTCGAAGCGCCGCTTCGCCAATGCGGTGGCGTTGATCGAGAGCGACGACGAGCCTCCTGCCCTGCTGCGGCGATTGAAGGCGATCGAACGCAGTTTCGGCCGGCGGCGCGGGCAGAGCTGGGCGGCGCGGGTGATCGACCTCGACATTGTGCTGTGGTCGGGCGGCAGCTGGGGCACGCCCGGGCTCACCGTGCCGCACCGCCTGTTCCGCACCCGCGATTTCGTGCTGGCGCCGCTGCTGCGGGTGGCGCCGGAATGGCGCGATCCGATCACGGGCCTGAACGTCCGGCAGCTTCACGCCCGGTTGACCCGCCGCAAGCCCGCATCTAGGGGCAGGGCCGGTGTGGGTCCGTAGCTCAGTCGGTAGAGCAAGCGACTTTTAATCGAGAGGTCCCGGGTTCGAATCCCGGCGGACCCACCAGACAGCCGGTTCACGGCGCATCATCCCGGCTCACGGGATTGCTTTTTCTCCAGAAAACAGCCCTTTCCTCCAATCAGCGAGGTTCAACCGGACTCGCCCCAGATCGCCCACGCTGGGGGTATCGCTGGGGGTATCAAGATTGGATTTGGGGGTATCTGTGCCGCTGACCGACAAGCAGTGCCAGAATGCAGCGCCCGGCGAGCGCGATTACAAGCTCGCCGATTCTGGCGGCCTGCACCTGTTCGTGACCACAAAGGGCGGCAAATCCTGGCGCCTGAAGTATCGGTTTGGGGGCAAGGAAAAGCTGCTGACCTTCGGCTCCTACCCTGACGTTCCGCTCCGTGAGGCGCGTGATCGACGAGACGCCGCCAAGCGCCTGCTACGCGAGCATCGCGACCCGGCTATCGAGGCTCGCAAGGTGAAGGCTGCGGCGCATTTGGCGGCCGGCGCCACCTTCAAGATTGTTGCCGAACGCTGGTACACCGCCCAGCTCGGGCGCTGGTCGAAGGTGAATGCCACGAAGATCGCCCAGGCACTCAAGCGCGATGTCTATCCAGCGATCGGCGCCCTCCCCCTCACCGACATCGATGGTCCCGCAGTCCTGACACTGCTGCGCAAGGTCGAGAAGCGCGGCGCGATCGAAACAGCCAAGCGCATCCGCCAGCATATCTCGGCGGTTTTCGGCTACGGCATGGCCGAGGGCCTATGTCAGATGGATCCGGCCGGCCGGCACTTGGTCAAGGCGATGCTTCCCACGCCGGTAGGCGGCAGCCAACCGGGCCTGAGCAGCATTGAGGAAATCCGGGAGCTGCATGCGACGATAGATGCGTCCTCCGGCGGCCCGCTGACCAAGCTGGCGTCACGGCTCCTCGGTCTCACCTTCGTCCGGCCGGGCCTGATCCCGACCGCACGCTGGGAAGAGTTCGAGGGGATTGATTGGTCCGATCCGACCGGCGCTGGCGATGCGGCAGAGCCGATCTGGCGCATCGCCGCTGACCGGATGAAGCTCGAGCTTGAGAACAAGGCCGATGACGCATTCGAGCACGTCGTGCCGCTAGTGCCGCAGGCGGTCGATGTGCTGCGCGCCGTGTATCGCCTTTCAGGCCGCTTCCCCTACCTTTTCCATAGCGTCCGCTCGACGCATCAGCCGATGAGCCCGAACACGATCGGGTACCGCTACAACCAGTGCGGCTATCGGGATCGGCACGTCCCGCACGGTTGGCGCACGGCATTCTCGACGATCATGAACGAGCGTGCCACGCAACTCGGTACAGAAGGCGACCGCCCCATCATCGACGCGATGCTGTCCCACAAGCCCAAGGGCGTCTCTGCTGCCGAGATGGCCTACAATCGGGCCAGGCATATGCCGCGGCGCTGGGAACTGGCTCGCTGGTGGGCGGACGAGACTATGAGGGGACTGCCTCCGGCCAGCGAACTGCTGACTGGTTACGGGCGAGCCGGCTGATCGACTGTTAATCGAGCGGCCGTAGGTTCCAATCCTACTCAGGGAGCCACCTGAAAGCCTTGAAAATCTGCGGTTTTCTTCGCGTCCGTGACCGTCTGGTCCCGGCGCGTTTTGACAAGCATTTTGACATTCGCGGTCTGTTCCAAGCCTGCCGGTGTCAGGGCAGGATCGGCCTTTAGGAATTCGGGTTTCTCAATATCGATGCCTTGATCTAGTACCCCCTTCAGGGAGGGGCAGAATGGTCGAACAGGTCGGCGCACAACTGAGTGCGCGATGAAGAAATTATCTGAAGAGGAAAAGCTCGAGCGACTACGCGTCGCCCGACGTCGAGAAGCCAGGACCCGCAATAGAGTCTTGCGAAGAGCGCAGACCAAGGCCCAGCGCGCAGCTTTTCACCGGGAGCTTGTTTCCTTCACCCAGGCGCACAAGCTGAAAATGCCCACCGACGTTGATCGGGTGCCAATCCTGCTGCCGAAGATTCTTTCTCTTCGCGACAACTATGCGGCCACGGTTTCTGCTATCGCCGAGCTCAGAGATGCTGTGTTGCTTCGCAACACCCCGGCGATGCTCTATTTTGATCATGTGCAGGAGATTGAGCCCGCAGCGACACTTCTACTCGTTGCGGAGGTGTTTCGCTGTCGGAACTTGCGCCCGTTTGGGGGTAAAAACCGAATGGTCCACGGGACATACCCCGCAAAGATGGATGTCTTGCTCCAACTGCGAGATATGGGCTTTTACGACCTAATCGGGATCAACCCTCGCAACGAGCTACCGGACGACCGCGAGTCGGAGCATCGGCGAGAGTTCCTTCCCTTCCATTCGTTCAACCGCGCAATGCCCTCCGTTCCGCGCGAGTTGTCCGACTGGATCAATGATAATGCGATCCCCATGTCGGACGTAGAGCGGCGACGCATGAACGAGGCCCTCAAGGAGGCAATGTTCAATGCGATCGATCACGCCTATGCCGAGGCTGGCAAATTCCCCCGCATGAAGAATCGTTGGTGGTTGGGCGGCTTCATCCACGCGGAGCGCCAGGAGATGATGCTGATTGTCTTGGACCAAGGCATCGGCATTCCCCGCAGTCTTCAGGCCAAGTTCAGTGAAAAAGTGGTTTCGTTAGTCACGACATGGACCCTGCAACCCAGCGATGGCGAGATGATCAAATATGCCACAGAGCTATTCCGAACGTCGACAGGCCAGAGTGGTCGCGGCCGGGGGTTTCGTGATATGAAGCGATTCGTTGATGAAAGTACGGATGGCGAGCTTAGGGTTCTGTCAAACCGCGGCGTCTATCACTACATGAAGTCCGGTGAACGCGTCGACGATAACGAGCGTTCGATCGGCGGCACATTGCTTGAATGGCGAATTCGCAAAGCTGTCGAGGTTAAGGAAGTGGAAGATGCTTAAACTCGGTGTAGCACGGGATTTCAGCCCCGACCCCGGCCCGCGCAAAGCTTCGCAGGGACAGCACAGCGGGGAGGCGTTTCGCCGTTTGCTGATGCGTAAGCTGGCCGCCAGCGACCTCGTTGAAGTCGATCTGGATGGTACTTCGGGCTTTGGATCGTCTTGGCTCGATGAGGTGTTTGGCGGGCTGATACGTGATGAGGGCATGTCGGCAGCAGAGGTGCGCCGCCGAGTTCGCGTCAAATCGATTGCTGACGAGACGTATCTCTTCATCATCGAGGAGGCGATCAACCTTGCGCGCCCGCGAGACGCAGCAGCGCCGGTGGCCGCGTAACATTGCCTCCAGAGCTGAGCGACTCACCACTCGCGAACGTCGTGGTTCCAAGCGGTAATTCCGTAATTCAACTCGTCCAAAGGACGGAGGGAAAGGGACCGCTCGATTTCGCAACGTACGCTCCGGCGGTGCCCGGTGTCTTGGTGGCTTTGCTGGGCTTTTGGTTGGCCCACGCGTTAACCGTTAAAAGGGAGCGGCGGAAGGAAGCGGGCGAAATTTGCGAACAGATCGAGGAGCTGGCGGAAAAGGCTCTTGAATCAGCTCTAGCCGGCTGGGGGGCCGCGATCGGTGCAGAGCGAACCAGTGCTACCTACCGAGCAAAATGGGATGCCCAAAAGCTCGGCTTGGCCGTTACGCGTCTACATAACAAGACCTCGGACGCCTTTCATACGGGCATCAACCTGATCGAGGCAGCGGCTACATTTCGAACTGCCCTCTTTGACGATCCAACAGAGGATTTCTTCGATTCTAGCCGCGCCTCCATTGGCGGCAAAGAAGCTGCGCTTCACGGCGCAATGAGCACGTTCATCGCGAGAGCCAACCAACTCAGAGATATTGTGCTGCGCTGAGTTAATCTTGGATAGCGCTTGCCGCCTCCATGGCGCCATCGGAAACGCGCCCAATGTGGGCACGCCTGGCGCGGGCGATGCGGCGCGCTTACCCGGCTTTCTCCTCGTGGATCTTGGCGGCTTGATCTAGGAGTCGCCGGAGTTACGCCGCAGCCGAAGGCCCTATTTCCCAAAGCGCCAAAAAATCGTCGCTGGCACGGATGCCGATGCGCCACTCGCGAAAACCAAGGCGCGGGCCTTGCCCTTCGGGCTCTCCATCGAGATTCACCGTCACTCTCTGGGAGAAACTCGTCCGCCCCCTGTATTCAGCAAGCACGCCCAATCGGTCGCCTCGCCGGACCAGGGTTAGTGGTTCCTTCTGCTCATCGTCGGGCGAATAAGCCGATGCCGGGTTCACTTCGAGCGACACTCCAGCGATTGCCATACCAGCCCAACGCTCGGCGTCCGCAAGATCGAAACATTGGCCCCTCCACTCTCCGCCTAGGAACACAGCCCAACGCTGCCCCCCGCCGCTAATCAGCATCGGATTACCTGGATAATTAAGTGGGACGAAAAACGCCGGCCCCTCGACGTCCGATATTTCACGATAACTCGCCAAGTTTGGGTCTATGAACGTCATCGTGAGCCAACCCCTGAGATTTCGATCAATGGGAAAAGCGGTCGACCGACGGCCGCCGCCCCCCCCCAACGCGGCCCTGCGAGCGGACGCTTAAGCCGTAGGATCGTCGCAGTTGAGGCGATCTGTACGTGCTTCCTATTCGTCCAACAACAAGGACGTGAGCGGAAAGGTTTCGCTGAGAGGCTTGCCACCGCTTTCAGCGAACCACTGACAATGCGCCTTATTCTTCGGGTCATTTTCCGAAGAATAGGCTCCAGCGGTCAGAAAAATGACCGTCATTGCCGGGCCTCCAGACTTGAGGCGAACAACCGAGCCTTCCTTGATCTCGTCCATCGGAACTCCTCGCATGCGATTGCCGTACGGAGGTTCGGGCGGCGCCGAACCGCCGCCCTCCCCCACTTCAGTCCTCGGCTAGGTAGTCGAGGTTGTTCAACTCTCGCCCGTCCGGGTTCGAGCGCAGGTGCGTCTTGGCGCCCTGACGCCGCACCACATGGGCGCCAATTATCTCCCCCCGGTCAGCCATAGCGATAGCTCGAGAGACAGAGGTGAAGTTGCGATTGCCTTTGAGCAGCACGTGGGACACGGTCCCATCCGGCGCATTACGCGCGTCGACGATCTTGCGACTCATGACGATCTGCTCTTACTTACCGAGATACTGGCGAACGGCTGAAGTCATCACCCCCACCTGCCGCACAGCGTGCTCGAGCTGTTGCCTGGTGACGCCGAACTCGCGCGTCCACCAGTTCAATTCCCACGGTTCGTGAACGTTGATCCGCAGACGATCCTGCGGCTGTCGTATCTGAAGGTTATCGCTCATTCTTCTACCTTTCGAACTCTCGAAAGGAGCTTCGCAGCGATCAGCGTGCACACGCGGTGTTGACGACGCTGTCAAAATGACGTTAACAACACCACGTGATCACAGCTGAGCTGCGAAGCTCCAGCACCAACCATGGGCCGATCGGAAGGTAACGACTTCTGGTCGGCCCACTTCGTTTCGGACGAAGCACCGTTTCAAATACCCGACCGAAACTACGCCTCGCAAGGGTGTCAACGAAAAATTAACCACGATCCATCTTGGATAAGACCATAAGTATTTGACAATACTTGAATAATGCGCCGATATTGTGTGTGGATAACCCGCCGCGTCGGTGCGATTGCTGCGGTCAGCACTCAAGTTCGCGAGTGCCAACTGTGGCGATCGTGGCCTCAAACGTTCTCGTTTTGAGCGGTTCGCGAATCAGGTGATTCGGCCTCGGACGACTTACCCATGTCCTTCATAGACGGGTGCGGCCGAAAGCCCTGCGTCAGCCTCTCGGTCCCATCGATGATTGCTTCGATCGCGCGGACTTCACCCATTCCAACACATCGGCGACCGCAACCATCGCTGCAAATCGCTCTCGTACCAAGCGACTACGTTGGCACTGATCTTCTGCCGACGGGGGAACTCGCCCTTGAGTTCCTTCCGGCGAATAGTGGCCTTCGATAGACCCGTCCGTTGAATGACCTGGGGAAGTCGGACGAAGGCGTCCGCGCTGTTCGTCGGGGCCGAGGCCACTATGCAGCTCCTTTCGGGTTGAACGGCAGAACCTGCCCGGTCGTAGGCGGCCGCTCTTTCCAGTCCGCGCAGAAGCGGCTTTCGTGTGTCTCAGGGTAGAGACTGACAGCGAAGCCTCCGCTGACCTGCACAACCACAGGGGCGCGGAGTTGGCAGATGCCAACATCTGTGCGCGCCGACGGGTCTCGCTTTGCGTTCGCGAGTTTCGGTGCCGATCGCTGCCACCAGAAGCACGTGGCGCAAGTTCGTTCGTCTAACATGGTATCCCTCCTTCCCGTCGAGCGCGTGGTCCGCTGGCGGACATGCGACGTGGATAGTGGCGACAGGCGCCGGCGCACATGGCCGCCGAGGCGGCCAGGAGATCAGCCGAGGCGTCTGTGACGCCCCGGCTGAGGAAGTGCTCGCCGATCGAGCAGATCATCAATTCACCCGCGAAGGCGCAGCGAGCCGCTCGAGATCCGAAAAGATGATCTCCATCTCCTCCTTCTCGAGCGTGCCGTACTCTTCCCGAACGATTCGAACCTTCTCGAGAACACGCGCGGAAGTGAATGCGGGTAGCGCAAGGAGCGCGTTCACCACATCACTGCAGCGCTCGAGCGCCGCTTGCGTATCAAGCTCAGCTTGCTCAGCCCCGGAGGATCGATTGATCTCATCGCACTCGGCCGCCCAAGCTTTCTTGAGCGCATCGTACTCCACCCAGGCAGGATTCTCGCGTAGCTTCGTTGCCTTGATCTCGGCGATCGTCGCATTCTCGATGTCTTCCAGACCGAGGAACTTGGGACCGCTTGGCTGGACCGGGGCTTCAGGTCGCAATGCGTAGTAGCGTTGCTCAGCTTCGCGCTCGATTTCAACGAGGCGCCGATATTCGGCCTTCGCTTCGCGCAACTCGGAAACGAGGCGGTCCCATTGCGCGTCCTGGAACGCGCGAACTACGACCTCACCAACCTCCGACGCCCACGCGAAATGCTTTGGATCGGACCTCCAAGCCGCCGCACCGACCTCAACCAGAAGCCCGTTGATAGGCGAATCCTCGACGATCCCGCTCAATGCGATTTCGGCCAAGAACTCATGCCCCTCGACCAGAGGACCGAATGATCCCTCATCCGTCAGCTCGACCGCCGCGACGTACGACTTGAAAGCCGCGTCGTCAGTGTTTTGCGGTCGAGTGCCCTGGAGCGCTTGAACGTTCCGGGCGTTCTCAGCGCACAGCGCGGAACCCGCCTCGTCGCTTTCATGCCGCGTCGTAAAGCGGGCTGCCGCCTCCCCCCACTGGAGGAAAAGCGGGTACCATTCCGTCGACAGGAGTCGGCGCGCTGTTGCGATCAGCTCACGCGTCTTTTCGCGGAGGGCGGTCTCCTCAAGAGTACCGTCCCGCACCTCCGCCGGCAGCTGATCGAGCGCCTTGCGGATAGTCACGACGGCCGAGTCCTGCGGCCGGGGCAGCATCGGCGGGCTGAACGCCGTGGCGAGAGCGAACGGGGATGCTGCGGTGATCTGACCGAACTGGAACGTCATGAGCTTGCTCCTGCAAGGGTTACCGCAGGAGATGCCCGAATTTCGCTGGGGGCGAATTGGCTGTCTAGCTGCGGGTCACCACACGACCAGCAAGGTCATGGGGACGACGCAAGTATATGCGGCACAGATGCCGCGTCAATCGATATTTGCGGCACGCTTGCCGTGCGGAGTCAGAGCGTCTTCAAGAGAAATGACCCGGTTCATCTCGTTGACATTGTTTCTTGGAAAGCGGAACCGAATATCAGGCGAAAATTGTCGAAGTATAAAATCATTTCCATCAATGCCGACTAATTGCCGTAACATGAAGGCAAGGCCGGGACGATCTCCATCGGCAGACGATTTCTCTAATCGAAAAACTGCATAGTCTCCAATCTCTACCGCTTGAGAAACCGAATATACCACGAGCTCTCCTTTTCGAAACCTCGGTAGCATAGAGTTATCTCCACATAAAAATCCGTGGAATTCTTCTACATTCATCCACGTCGGCAAAGCGAAAAAGCCAACCACCCTAGACCGTAGAGCAAACATCTGAACGGCGGCAGGCTCTCCCGACTCAGTTACCACAGATTCAACTGATAGTGCCCCGGAATTCATGATAGGGCTCTCAGCAGAAATTTGGTTCTTTTTTAGATAATACATCTCCGCTATCGCCGTGTCATGGAATAGGTCCATGCCAGCCATCATCTCTTGCTGAGCGCCGGTTGGATTCGGGTCGTCGGTAAGCCCCAGCAAATAGTCCGAAGACGTTTGAAGCACTCTCGCGATGGCGATCAGCCGCCGCAGCCCAGGCATTGCCCGGCGCGTGCGAATATACCTCAGAGCGTCGGGTTTCCCTGTTGCTTGCAACGAAGCGGCCCGCTCCGTGATCCCAAGCGCCTCTAATCGCTCGGATATCCGACCGATCATCGAATCAAAATCATTGCTCATGCCGCACTATGCCTCATTCTGCCGCGCCTGACCTCCGGCAAATATGCCTTGAAGTGCGGCATATTTGCCGTATCATTGGGGAATGACGACATTCCGGCTTCATCTTTTAAACATTGCCGCCGCGTACGATCGATGTGCTGGCGCTCGAAACGGACGGTCACTTGCACGCGTCGCAACCCTAGTGGTGAATCGCGGCTCCTTTTTCGGAAACCTCAAGAAGGGCGCAGATTGTTCGCTCAGAAACTTCGAACGGTTCATTTGGTTTTTTTCTGAACCAGGAAATTGGCCAGACGGGAAAATCCCGGATGACGCGATTGCAGCGCTGAAGGGGGTAGGCGCGCAAGATATCTCGCAGGACACTTCGTTCACGAATTTTTGCGCACCTAATCATTGTCGGCGACGCTCCCTCGCAACACCTTCACGAGGCCCAGCATGATCGCCTGCGCCTCGCCAGACAGCATCGCTTCGAACCCATCTTCGAGCTGGTCGAGGAAGTGATGCGCCACGTCATTCGGCACGTCCGCCATCTTCATTGCGTCGATGACCGCACCCAGAGCGACGCCCAGCGCGGAAATCGTCATGACGCCCATGCGGCGGGCTTTCTTGTCCTTTGCCATGGTCAGGGAGCTACGGCATGAGCGCACCGCACTTCCACGGTGAGCGCGGCAACTTGCCCGCGTCGGACACGGGCACCGCCGCGCTCCCCACTAGGCAGCTAGCTCATCGACCACTGCCACGCCTTGTCCAGTTGCTGGTTCAGCGTTTCCTTCTCATACGCGGGCACGGGCGCGCCCTCGATATCGCGCTTTATCGTGTCCAGGACATTGGCGAGCGCGGCGTCCTTAAGCGCGCCCGCTTCTTTCAGCTCGCCGCACAGCGCGACGAGTCCGGCGAACGCCGCGTGGCCGGCGAGCGCTCCCTGTGTCGTACTCAGACCCTTCTTTTCTTCTGGCATTTAGCCTCTCCTTCGCATCGGACCTCCGAGCTAGGTTCACGCAACCAGGATTTCATCCCCGGCAGCGACGAACGCCGGAGAATCGGGGTGATGTCGTGAACGCACCGTTCCACGGGCGCAGGCGTACGCTCACCGCGTCTGGTGCAGTCGATGCGCAGAACGCGATCCTGACCGCGATCAAGACGGAAGACGGTGCGACTTGGGCGGACATTGGCCGCGTCCTCGGCAAGTCCGAGGACCGCGCCGCCGCCTACGCCAACACTGCGGCAGCCATCGATCTCCCGACGTTCCTCGCCGGCTGCCATGAATGGGGCGGTCGGTTCGCCGACCCGTTGCTCAGCCTGGCAGGCGGTAAGTGGGCCGAAGCCGGGGCGTATTGCACGAGCGATGAGAAGGCTGCCCTCACCCTCGCCTCACTTCTTCCCGCGATCATCGAGGTTGAGGCGGATGCCCTGACCGAAGCGCGCGAACTGGTGCCGCATGAGACACTGATCCGCCGCGTCCACACGCTTACCGCGATGTGGCTGGAGATGATCGCCAGCGAGCGAGGCGCCAACTGATGACCCGTCAGAAGATGCTTCGCCCGGCCCCTGATTATCCCGCGGAACTCCTCACGGAAGACGGTGAGCTGGGGATGCTTGCGATGCTGCTCACCGATAACCGCCGCGTCGACCAGGTCGCGGATATCCTGCGCGCCGAGGACTTCTCCGTCCCATATCTCGGGAGGATATACGGTCGCGTGTGCGAACTCGTCACCGCGGGGCAGCAGGCAAACCCGATCACCCTGAAGCCGCTACTCGAACAGGACGTGGCGTGGGAATCTTCCGGCGGCACGGCGATGCTTGCCCAGCTGACCGGCGGCTCCGCCGCCGCTTTCATGCTGGTGAAGGCGAAAGATCAAGCTGCCGTCATCACCGAACGGGCAGCCCGCCGGCGCCTCGTTGCCACTGCTCGCGAGATTATCGGCACCGCCTCGGACCCAGATCGCTCTGTTTCGCAGCTGGTTGACGACGTTGATGCCGCCTTGGTCGCATCGATCGAGAAGCGCGAGGCCAGCACCGACGATACGCTCTACACGAGCATCGGCCGCGCCCTCGACCGTATCGAACAGATCAAAGCCAACGACGGACGCATCGGTGCCACCTCGGGCATAGCTGATCTCGACGACCTTCTTGGCGGGGTTGAGCCCGGGCAACTCATCATCGTTGGCGCGCGCCCAGGGATGGGAAAGACGGCTTTGGCGTGCAGCCTGGCGACCGGCTACGGAAGCCGCGGCCACGGCGTCCAGTTCTTCAGCCTGGAAATGCGGAGCGAGGAACTGGGCATGCGCATGGTCTCCGACCTGTGCTGCCGGGGCGTTGGCCAATGGATCCCGTTCAAGTCGATCGTGAACGGTGACGTCACCGGCGAGCAATTCCGGCAGCTGCGTGCTGCTCGCGACGAGTTCCGCGCCCTTCCTGTGCGCATCCGTGACTTCAGCGCGGCAACGCTGGCGCGGCTCTCCCTGTCAGTACGGCGTGCGAAGCGGCAGATGGCAGCAAAGGGAGGAAAGCTCGAGGTTGTCATCGTCGATTACCTGCAGCTCCTCCACGCCGATAATCCGGGGGCATCCGCCTACGAGGCTGTCTCGCAGATCAGTCGGGGCCTGAAGGCGCTGGCGAAGGAGCTGGAGGTCGCGGTGATCGCGCTCGCCCAGCTAAGCCGGGCCGTCGAGCAGCGCGAGGACAAGCGCCCCCAGCTCTCCGACCTTCGTGACAGCGGCCAGATCGAACAGGACGCCGATGCGGTGCTCTTCCTCTATCGAGAGGAGTATTATCTTGAACGAGCCAAACCCAAGGCCGGCAACGAAGACCTGCACGAGCGCGCCAAGAGCGATGCAGCTGGCCTCATGACCCTGATCCTCGCGAAGCGCCGCAACGGCCGCGTCGGCAACGCGACCTGCCAGTATCTCGCCGCCTACCAGGCGGTACGGTCGTTCGACTGGGGGCGGTGATGAGCGCACGCCACTACCACAAGCGGTACCATAGCGATGCACTGGCAGGCTTCATGTCGCTCAACCTGGAGGAGCGCGGCGCCTACCAGACGCTCCTCGACATGATCTACGATCGCGGAGGCCCGATCCAGGATAATGAGCGCCTGATCGCTGGGTATATGGGATGCACCGTCCGGAAGTGGCGTAGCTTGCGCGACGACCTGATCGCCAAGGGGAAAATCCAGCTCACCGACAACGGCGAGATCACCAATCTCCGCGCGGAAAAAGAAATCGAAAATCAGCTGAAAACGAGCCGAAAACACGCTGAAAACGGATCGAACGGTGGCCGAGTTCGCGCCGAAAAGTCAGAAAAACCCAATAAAAACAATCAAGGCGCTCAAGCCGGGCTTAAGCCAGAAGCAAGCCATACCAGATACCAGATACCAGAAAGAATAGAAGATAAGTCAGAATCCAGAACCGCGCGCGCGCCCGAGCCGCCGAGCGAATTCGAGCTGCGATGTCGTGCTGTGGCTGAAATCATCGGGCTCACCCGGCCCATTGGCCCCGCCGACCGCGACGTGATGCGTGGCTGGCTCGACGCCGGCTTCAACTTCGACTGGCACATCGTCGAGGGCGCCAAGGCCATAGCGGCCCGGGAACACGGTCGCGGCAATGCCATCACCGGGTTCAAATACCTCGACGGCGGGGTGCGCGATTACCACGAGGCCTGGCTCCGGGAGAGCGAGCATCTCAAATCGATAGCGAAGAGGACTCACTGAGTGAGCGCGAACCGAAAAGCCGGACAGAAAATGCTGGCGAGCGTGGCAGCGCACGTGCCGCCCAGGACGATCGCGCAAGAGCGGATGGGCCCCACGCCCGAGCAGCGCCGGCATGGCAACTACCAGCTTGGCGACGTGATCGACAAAGCCGAAAACGGCGTCGCGATCAAAGTCGGCAAGGCCTATCGACGCGAGCCGTTGTTCGAAACGCTGGCCAAGGATTCGCGTTCGGGCATCGGCGGCGATGCACTGCGGGCGCTTCGCTACTACCGTGCCCGGTTTGAAGAGACTGACAAGTCGCTGACCCGCTGCGCGCTCGATGTTCAGGGACGCGGCGGCGGCGCTTCGGCGCCGCTACCGCGCGGCGTGGATTCACAAATGGTCGTCGGGATCAGCGCGAACCGGACGCTCGAACGCCTCGACCAGGCGCTGGGGTCTGTGGTCGACACGATGCGCGGCGTTGCCATTGAAGATCGGAGCTATTCCGAGCTGGCTATCGCGCGCTGGGGAAGCCGAAAGCAGAGCTGGATCCAGCAGCCCGCGGGCAAGCGGAACGGTGCCAAGGCGGCGTTCGTCGAGAAGATCGTGCCGAAGTCGGGCCGTCATCGAGAGATCATCCGCCAGGAGTTCCTGCTAGGGCTCAAGCGTCTGGTGGAAGCTGTGCGGATCATGACCAGCAACCCGGCCGAGATTTTGCGACAACCATTGCCTACTGCGGAGGTAGTCTCAGAAAAAGAACCCCGCTTTGATCGAACGCAGGCAGGCCAGGCGCAGGTAGACCCTGAGTTCCTTAATGAGCAAGGCCTCCTCCGCGAGTGGAACGAAATCGCGAGAATCATTCGAGACCGTTGTACATGAAATTGCCCATGAAACGGGTGGCGAGTGCGCGGTAAGCATGAGCGGGCCAGAAATGGCGAACCATCTGCACCGACAGCCGCGCCTGCCTCACCGCGGCACTCGGGCTGCGACTGGGCTGACACTGGATGCCATTCAAGTTTGACGCCTATCCGGACGAGCAAGCAACCAGAATACGGTAGCGACGACCGCGCCGGCACCGATCATGACCGCCATCACTGGGTAAAGGGAAGAAAGAGGTTGCGATGTCTGACTTATTAAAGCTGGACCGGCGATGATGACCAGCACCGGCAAGACAGCCGAAATGGCGCCGGCAAAAATATAGTGGAAAATGCTACACCAAGACAACCTGGTAAGAACCAGGTGTATAGGCACACCCACAATTGCCGAGGCAATATATGAAACTACAGCAATTGCTCTAGCCGACCAAAATCCCTCCCAAGGATCACCTTGGGCAACCGCGATGAAAAATACCACTGCCGCTGGCGTGATAGGGGCTATTAGAAATCCTTTTAGAGCTCTGTTCATAATATAACCTCGCGGCCTGATAACACCTGATCCCTCTTTAACATGTAACGGGCATTCCCATGGTTTTAACGCAAGGTGCCGGTTGATTTGGATCAGAGGGCCTCATGCTTGACCATTGCCACACGCCGTTGATCGATCCGCGGAACGGAGACCAATCCGACTGGAGCACTCCATTCCCCTCACCATAGTTTTGGATAGTCGACGTCCCATCGGGATTAGGCGTAACATCACGAACAACCACCCCATTTCCTAATGGGTGCCCAGGCAAAGCGCTCACGAAGATTTATACGATATCGGCTTAAACGTCGGTCGCGAGGCTTGCGCCGGGGCAGCAGATATGGCACCTCTAATGTCATTGGAACTGCGCCCGCACCGCAAGGTGGCCGGGCGCTTTTGTTATTCTCTTTTACAAAGAGACTTCGCCAAGCCCAACCGCGCGGAGCTCTGGCTCAGTTTAGCGTTTGAAAAGGCGTGACAGCCAGCGCAGCGCAGCCCTGTCCGAGCGCCTTTGCTGCTCGCGACGCCTGACCAGTCGCAAGGCTCTCGCGATCTGCATTTCGACGGCCTGATCCCGCGATCTCTCGCGCTTACGAGAGACCATGGCCGTTCATAAGCTGCGGCTTTGGACTGGATGCGATCAGGGCCTGGAGCTTGCGCTCATATGCGCGGGCAAACTCGGTATGGGCGCGATAGCTGGATGGATCGCTGGCATGCTCTGCCTTGTCGCGCTCCTCCTCTATTCTCCTGCTAAGATATTCGATCTCCTTCTCGGTCGTCATCTCGAGCTCCATGCGCCCCCGGTGCTCAGTCCAATCATACAACTGGATTGCAGTGCCAACCGTAACTTAAGTTAATCGCTAAGCCGTTGCAGAGCATGTGTCTCGGCTGGGCGTGATTCATATTCCGATCAACGCGCTCCAAATACCACCACGAGCGACCTGCCCGGGGGTCTGGACGGTAATCCATCAGCGACACACCCACTCCCTTGGGTCCTTCCAGGACCCGAGGGTAATGCGGGGGGCGAAGGCGCAGACAATTTCTAGGCACAAGATCGCCTATACTTCTTCCTCCTTGGGCTAGAAATCGGCGGTTTTCTGCAGGTTTGCGGTCAGTCAGGCAGGGAACTGGTGGAAATCAACCTCGACGAGCCCACTCGGCCCCAGCTCGCCGCCCTGTTCGGCAAATCCAGCCGCTGGATCGGCGAACTTCGCTCAAAGGGAGAGCTTCCGGATGACGGTGCTTCCTGGGCCGAGAACCTCGAGATGTGGATCGACCGGCATCTACCCGAGCAGGGCGGCGCTGCCGATGGGCTCGACCTTGATCGCGAGCGTGCGCGTCTGGCGAAAGAGCAGGCAGATTCCAAGGAGATGGACAACGCAGAGCGCCGGGGCGAACTCGTATCGCGGCCCGACATCACCCTCGCCTTCGCGAGCGTGATCGCTCTCGCTGTGTCCCGGCTGCAACTCGTCCCCGACGTCGTCGCGAAAGGCGATAGCAAGCTCCGCCAACGGATCGAGACCGCGATGAACGACGCGCTCGAGGAGTTGAGCATGGCGCGCGTTGAGGAATCGATGGGCGGGGGCGTTGATGAGGAAGACGACCTCGAAGCCCCGGAAGGTCTCGGCAACACCGCCGCCCCTGAAGCCGATCCAGGCCCGAAGCGCAGAAGTCGCCGAAGCGGTTCGTGAATGCCTAGCGGCCTTCAAGCCCAGGCGGCGCATGCCGCTTTCCGCATGGATGGCAGAAAACTCGCGGCTCGACGACGGTAGCAAATTCCGCGCGTTCCCGTTCCAGAACGAGATCGCCGACGCCTTCACCGACCCGGAAACCGCGCAGATCTCGGTCTGCAAGAGCAGCCGCATCGGCTATTCGACGATCGTCCAGGGCTACGTCGGTTACAGCATAAGCGCCGATCCCCGCCGCCTGCTGATCTATCAGCCCACGATCGACGACGCGGAGAATTACAGCAAGGACGACCTGGAGCCCGTCCTGCAATGGCCAGCTGTTCGGAAGGTTGCGACTTTCAAGCCTCGCCACCGCGACAACCAGATCCGCGCCAAGCGATTCAAGGGTGGCTGGATCCAGATCAAGGGCGCGAACAGTCCGAAAGAATTCCGGCGCGTCACGGCCGACAGCGTGTTGCTCGAGGAGCCGGACGGCTATCCTTGGTCGGCAAAGGAAGAAGGCGACCCTGCCCGCCTCGCGTATAAGCGCAATCTGACTTCGCCGCGCCGGTTCAGTGCAGCCGGCTCCACCCCGAAGATTAAGGGATGGAGCCGCATCGATGCGCTGTTCGAACAGGGTACGCAGGAGCATCGGTACGTGCCGTGCCCGCATTGCGGCCACATGCAGATCCTGGTGTTCGGTGACGGCACCGGTGCCGGTATCCGCTGGGAGCCAAAGAAGAAGCCGACCCGCGCCTGGTACAAGTGCGAAAACAACTGTGACATCGACGAGGCCGATAAGCCGTGGATGGATGAGAACGGGGAATGGCGTGCCCATAACCCCGATGCCGGCCCCCGGCACCGTTCGTTCCATATCTGGGCAGCCTATAGCCAGTTCGCCGGCGCGTCCTGGCTGGAGATCGCGAAGGAATTCACGGAGGTCTACAAGGACCCCAACCTCCTCAAAACCTTCGTCAACCAGGTGCTCGGCCTAGCCTTCGCCGAGAAGGGCGAAGCTCCTGATTGGGAGCGGCTCTACGAGCGGCGCGAGGTGACGATGCAGCTCGGCGTACCGCCGGATTGGGCAGGAATTCTCGTCGGATCCGCGGACGTTCAGCGCGGAGGCGGCGGACGCATCGACCTCGATATCTGGGCATTCGGCCCGAACCGCGCCCGAGCGTTCGTTGAGCGCATCGAGGTCTTCGGACCGATCGCGAGCGCGGACACCTGGAAGAAGCTCGATGCAGTGGTCGCCCGCGAGTGGACCACCGCCAGCGGAAACCGGATGCGGCTCGCGCGCGTCGCCATCGACACCGGCGACGGTGAAAATACGATGGAGGTATACCGGTGGGCTCGCCGTCACCCCGGTTTCGTGATGGCGGTGAAGGGGCGCCAGAGCATCGCCGCACACCAGGCCATCGGCTCGCCGAACTGGCAGGACGTCACGGTCGGCGGGAAGAAAATCAAGAAGGGCGTCCAGCTGTGGAATGTCGGCACCTCCATGTTGAAGATGGAGCTGTTCGGCGCCCTCGGCCTCGACAAGCCGGTCGATGGCGAACCCTATCCCGACGGCTACGTGTACCTGCCCGACGGCACCTCTGACGAATGGATCAAGCAGCTGGTCGCGGAGGAGCTCCGCTTTCATCGGACGCGCGCCGGCGGGGTGCGGCGCGAGTGGCATAAGACCCGAGACCGAAACGAAGCGCTCGACAACGCGGTCTATGCGCGCGCCGTCGCGACCAGCCTCGGTGTCGATCGATGGACCGCGGCGCACTGGAAGAAAATCCGGGGCGAAGCGCCCAAGCCGGCGAAGCAACCTGCGCCGCAGCCATCCGCCGAGAATCCTCCGCCCAAGTCGGCGGCATCGCCCAGGTCGGCACCGCGCAAGCGGCAGCGGCCGAACCCGTTCACGTCGCGAGGGAGATAGGTATGGCCTGGACGAACGCCGACCTCACGACCATCCGCGTGGCCATCGCCGCCGGCACGCGCAAGGTGACCTTCGCTGACGGTCGCTCCCACGAGTACCAGTCGCTCGATCAACTCATCGCGGCCGAGAAGGTGATCGCGGCAGCGCTGGTCATGCAGACCGCATCCGGCAGCGGTGTCCGTCGGCGCCGGGTGCCGTTCTACCAGAGCGGCCTGTAGCCGTGGCGCGCAGGAGCATCATCGACCGGCTGCTCGGCCGGAACATGCCGGCTGTCCCCGCCGAACCGGCGGCCAAGCGTATCCTGATGGGTCGTCCGCGCGCTCAGTATGACGGGGCGACGGAAGGGCAGCGCGCCGCAGGGTGGCGCCGCTCGATGAAGGACGCCAACGGCGAGCTAACGCCGCGTGCGCAGCGGCTGCTGCGTTCGACCGCCCGCGATCTGGTGCGTAACAACCCGTTTGCAGCGCGAGGACTGGCTTCGATCGCGGGCAACATCGTTGGCACCGGCATCACCTTCCAGGTGTACCGCAACGGTGTCGTGGATGATCGGCTGAATGCCATCGCCCGCGCCCACTTCGACACCACGGCATGCGACGCGGCTGGTCGGCATGATCTATATGGCCTGCAGCTTCAGGCGGCCCGCGCGATCGTCGAAGGCGGCGGTGCGATCCTCCGTCGCCGCTGGCGCCGGGTGACCGACCGGCTACCCGTGCCGTTCCAGCTGCAGGTCCTCGAGGCCGACTACATCGACCCAATGCGCCATGGCCCGATGGCTTCCGCACCCGGGGCAGTCGCCGGCTACTCTGTTTATGGTGTCCAGTTCAGCCCGATCGGCAAGCGGGAAGGCTATTGGCTCCATAATGCCCATCCGGGCAGCCTCGTAACGGGGAGGATGGGCTCCACTTTCGTATCGGCCGCCGACGTCGCGCATATCTTCCGTGCGGACCGGCCCGAGCAGGAGCATGGCGCGACCTGGTTCGCCTCGGTTATCGTCCGCATGAAGGACTTCGCCGACTTCGAGGACGCCGAGCTCACCCGCCAGAAGATCGCGTCGGCATTCGTCGGCGTAGTCACCGGCAATGACCCTGAGGCGCGCGTCCCCGGCATCGCATCCCCGGGTGACGAAGATTATGACGGCGTCGGTGCAGACAGCTCGGAGCGCGAGCAGCTCGATTATATAGAGCCGGGCACCTTCCAGTATGCGCGAGACGGTGAGTCGGTCACTTTCTCCACGCCGCCCAAGGCGGATGGCTATCCCGACTATTCCAAGGTTTCGATCCGCGCGATCTCTGTGGGGCTTGGCTTGCCATATGAGGAGCTGAGCGGCGACCTTTCGAACGTCAGCTTCATTTCGGGCCGCCTCGGTCGGCTGTCATTCCGCCGGGACATCGCCACCTGGCAGTGGCTCATGTTCATCCCGCAGTTCTGCGGATCGGTCGAGCGGTGGTTTCTCGACGGCCTGGAGGCTCTCGGCGAGGATGTCGCCGGTGTTCGCATGGAGTGGACGCCTCCACCGGTGGAGATGCTCGACCCATCGCAGGAAGTGCCGGCGATCCGCGATGCAATCCGCGCTGGGCTCTCCACGATCTCGGCGGAGGCCCGGAAGCGGGGTGAGGATCCGGACAAGTTCCTGTCGGAGTGGGCCGCTGACGCTCAGCGCCTCGATGCGCTTGGCCTCACCTTCGACAGCGACCCGCGCAAGGTCACCTCGGTCGGTAACGCCGTGACCCTCCCCAAGCCGGACAATGCGAAAGGCAAGTAGATGACGGAAGTCCTGATCTACGGGATTGTCGGCGACAGCTGGGACGGTCTCGATGCGGCGACGCTTGTGCCGCTCATTACCGAGGGCAACGACGACCTCGATATCCGGATCAACTCGCCGGGCGGTTACGTCATGGAGGGCCTGGCGATCTACAACGCCATGATCCGGGCGGCCGCCTCCGGTCGCAAGGTCACCACCCATATCGACGGCCTAGCAGCGTCGATGGCCTCGGTTATCGCCATGGCCGGCAGCGAAGTCATCATGGCGGACAACGCGCTCGTGATGATCCACAACCCCTGGGATTGTGCCTGCGGCGACGCCAACGAGTTGCGCCGCGCTGCAGACCAGCTCGACCGCCTCCGCGATCAGATCGTCGGCATCTACGCCAAGCGCACCGGCCTAGCAGCGGACGAACTCGTCGCGATGATGGACGAGGAGACGTGGTTCTCCGCGGCCGATGCGCTCGACAAGAAATTCATCACGTCGGTGTCGGAGGGCCTCACGGTCGCCGCGTCGAACGTCAAGCCATTCGGGTTCCGCAAGGCCCCCGATAGCCCGCTCATCACCGCGATGGCGATGGGCACCAAAAGGGCGCCCGCGCCCGCGCCTAAACCCAAGGACACGATCATGAACCTTTTCACGACCCGCGTGGCGCTGGTTGCCGCCATCGCTGCATTCATCCCGCCCGGTACGCCGGAAGAAATCAGCAAGATCCGCACCTCCGCAGTCGCGCTTGACGCGATGGATGCCCTGCCCGCCAGTGGCCCGCTCGCGCTCATTGCTGCCAACCCCATCGCCCCCGAGGCCACCGCCCCGGCAGCGCTCAGCACCACCGACGTGCAGAACGCTGTCGCGGCGGAGCGCACCCGCGTTTCGTCGATCCGCGCGCTGGGCAAGAAGCACGGCATCGCCGACGAATTCATCGACGAGCTTGTCGCTGGCGGCAGCGCCGTCGCGGCGGCCGGCGAGAAGATCCTCGACAAGCTCGCCGAGCGCGACGACGCTCAGGGCATCGGCCACAGCGGTCCGAGCGCCCGCATCACCAAGGACGAGCGCGACAAGTTCTCCGAAGGCGCTCAGAACTGGATCCTGGTGCGCGCCGGCGTGGCCAACTTGGTCGAGAAGGCCGCCAAGGCGCGCGGCGAGACCCTGAAGATCGACCCGGGCGAGTTCCGCGGCGTCAGCATGGTCGATCTCGCCCGTGAATCGCTGGTGCTGTCTGGCACGCGCATGACCTCGCGTGCGCCGCGCGAGATCATGGGCCAGGCCTTCACCGCCCGCAACGCGATCACCCAGGGCACCGGCGACTTCCCGCTGCTGCTCGAGCAGGCCCTGCACAAGGTGCTGATCGCGTCGTATCAGGTCACGCCGGACAAGTGGTCACGCTTCTGCGGCAAGACTACGGTCACCGACTTCCGCGCACACAACCTGTATCGCCGCGGCACTTTCGGAGTGCTGGACGCCGTCGATGAGAACGGCGAGTTCAAGCAGAAGCCGATTCCCGACGGTGCTCGCGAGCAGCTGATCGCGTCGACCAAGGGCAACATCATCACGATTTCGCGCCAGGCGATGATCAACGACGATCTCGGCGCGTTCTCCGACCTCGCGGTCGATCTCGGGCGGGCCGCCAAGCTCACCATCGAGGTCGATGTGTTCGCCTACATCAACTCGAACCCGAACACTGGCGACGGTCAGCAGTTCTTCTCGGCTGCGCACGGCAACCTGCGCGCTGCCGGCGGTCCGCCGACGGTTGCCGAGGTCGATGCGATGCGCCAGCTGATGGCGTCGCAGAAGGACATCAGTGGCAACGAGTTCCTCGAAATCGATCCGTCGATCTTCCTGGGGCCGCTGTCGCTGGGCGGTCAGGCGCGCGTTACCAATGGCAGCCAGTACGATCCGGATGCGGCCAACAAGCTGCAGCGCACCAATATCGCGCTCGGCATCTTCGACGACATTGTCGATACCGCGCGGCTCACGGGCACGCCCTGGTACACCTTCGCGGATCCGGGCGTCGCCCCGGCCATCGTCGTAGGATTCCTCGACGGCGTGGAGGAGCCGTTCCTCGACAGCGAGGAAGGCTGGAAGGTCGACGGGACGGAGCACAAGGTGCGCCTCGATTACGGCGTTGCCGGCGTAAACCCCGCCTCCGCCGCCAAAAACGCCGGCGCCTAAGCCCACCGTAACCGGCGGGGCGGCGCGGCGTGCCGCTCCCCCACATCGGGAGAATTCCCATGTCCAAGATCGTGATGCTCACCGTCGCAGCCGCCTACGTGAACGGCGTTATGCGACATCCGCACGAGGGGCCTCGGCACCTCGAGGATAGCGAGGCCGACCGCCTCATCAACGGCAAGGAGGCCGTCGACGTGACCTCCGATTTCACCGCCGAACAGCGCGAGACCATGCCGGTCGAGCCGACCGCCGCCGAACCGGTGCCGGCTGCTGTCCTGCTCGCAGCCGACGCCACCGACCACCAGGCCAACGTTCCGGCGACCGAGCCCGCTGCTGCGGGCGAGGCGCCGAAGTCGAAGAAGGAGACTTCCAAGTGAAGGGTTATATCCAGGACGGGGACACCCTCCCCTTCGTCGCGCCCTATGACGTCGCCGCGGGCGGCGGCGTGCTGGTCGGCGCAATCTTCCTCGTCGCCATCGCGGCGGTGCTCACCGGCAAGGGCGGCCAGGGCCGTCGCCGCGGCGTCATGGACATCGCCAAGACCACCGGCGAGGCATGGACCCAGGGGCAGAAGCTCTACTGGGACAACGCGGCCAAGAAACTGACCACCACGGCCGCCGGCAACACGCTGGTGGGCGCAGCGGCTCAGGTGCAAGCCGCCGGCGACGCCGTCGGGCGTGCGATGATCACCGGCCAGATCGCCTGATAGGCGAGTTCGCGGGCGGCGGGCCGATGCCTGCCGCCTGCACCCATCGGGAGGTGCGCATGGATCCGTTTCAGGCTGCCCTCGATGCCATTTTCAATGGGCCCGGCTCGCTGGCGGCATCCTATCAGCATTCGACCGGAGATTTTCCCACCATCCGTGTCTTGCTCGCGCGTCCCGATGAAGCCGCGACCTTTCGAGCATCTCGGATCGTCCAGGCAACCTATGAAGTCAGTGTCCGAAAATCAGAGATCTACGCCCCCATCGCGGGCGCCGAACTGACCATCCCCGGCCAGGAATTCCCGCAGGCTTCGGGGGTGATCACTGATCGGCTGCGTCTCACCGGTGATCCGATGATCGACGCGGAGGGGCTGACCTGGAATTGCGGCGCCGAGCCTATCTGATGCGCGTCACTGCCGGGTTCGGCGACCTCCGCCTCCTCGCCGACGATATCGAGGGCGATGTCGCCGGTGCCGCGACCGAGGCTATGCGGGAAACCACCTACAAAGCCCTCCTCACGCTCAGGCGCCAGGTGGTGTCGGCCGGCCTCGGCCAGCGCCTTGCGAACACCTGGCGCGATCGCGTCTATCCCGAGCGGCGGCGCAGCATGAACCCCAGCGGGTACATCTGGTCGAACGCCCCGGACATCATCGAAGCCTTCGGCCGGGGCGCCCAGATTGTGCCGCTTGCCGGTCGCCGATACCTCGCCATCCCCAGCGACAACGTGCCACGCCGCCGGGGCGCGAAGCGCATGACGCCGTTCGAGGTGGAGAACGCCTTCAACCAGGACCTCACCTTCCTGCGCGGCAAGAACGGGCGGGTCCTCGCCTTCATCGAGGCGGTGCGGTCCCGCAATCGCCGCGGCTATCGACCAGGTACCAAAGGGCGGCTGGCGCAGGGACGCCAGCTCGACCGCATCCTGATGTTCACGCTGGTCCCGACCATCCGCATGCCGAAGCTGCTCGATATCGACGATGTCGCTGCCAGCTGGGCGGCGAACTTCGAAGCTCGGTTCCTGTTTCGATTGGGGGCAAGATGAGCCGTCGCCTCGATGTCCTCTCCGCCCTCAAGGCCCTGATCGCCGCAGCGCTGCCAAACGCCGACGTGCTCGGCCTGGACAATGATGCGAGCCCGCCCGCGCGGATCTATCCCGGCGGCCGGGCAATCGTTCGCAGCGGCGACCCAGGCGAGCCCGATATCGACCTCTGTCCCCTCGCGTACAACTACGCCCACCGCGTGCCCATCGAACTGCTCGCCACCGACGAAGCGATGCTCGACACGATGCTAGTCGCGATCGGCAGCGCCGTGGAATCGGATCGCACCCTGGGCGGCCTTTGCGACTGGCTGGAGCCCATCGCGCCGGAGACCGACGAGATCGCCGCCGCCAATGCCGCTGCCCAGCGCGGCTGCGAACTCATGATTATCGCCAGTTACGTCACCACCAATCCCCTGACCTGAAGGAGTTCGTCATGGCTTTGACGCCCACCACTCGCGCCCGCGGCTCGAACGCCAAGGTCATCGGGTGCTTTGAAACCACCCCCGGCACTGTTCCCGCCAACAATGCCGGCTGGGGCACGATCCCGCTCGTCAGCCATTCGCTCGGCGAGGAGCGCCCGCTCATCGAGAGCGACCTGCTCGGCCAAGGCCGCGAGATGCAGGATCCGATCACGGACGTTGCCACCGATGACGGCGACATCGTCGTGCCGGTGGATGTGCGAAATTTCGGCCGGTGGCTGAAACTCTTCTTCGGCGCGCCGGTGACCACGGGCGACGCTGAGGATGGCTATGCCCACATCTTCACCTCTGGCGCTGCGGCGCTCCCTTCGATGTCGATCGAGGTGGGCTCGCCCGAGGTGCCCGCCTTCACCGTAAACCGGGGCGCCCGCGGCAATCAGTTGCGCATTTCCATGGCCCGCTCGGGCCTGCTCAACGCGACCTGCAGCCTGATCTGCATCGGCGAGACAGATCCGGTGAATGCCTCGGTTGGCCCGATGGGGCCCGCCGCGCTCGCGGTGACGCGCTTCGCCCAGGCCACTGGCTTCGTGAACAAGGACGGCGCCGCGCTCGGCAGCGTGGTTGCCGCCGACCTCACCTATTCGAACAACCTCGAGAAGGTGGAGACCATCCAGGCCGACGGCCGCATCGAGGACAGCGACCCGGGAATGGCGCAGATTTCCGGGTCGATCACGGTAAAGTTCGCCAATACCGCCCTTCTCGCTGCCGCGACCGCCGGGCTGCCCATCGACGTCGAGTTCGGCTGGACGAAGGGTGAGTTCTCGCTCGTATTCCGAGTCGAACGCCTGTTTCTCCCGAAAGCGAAGCGCCCGATCACTGGGCCGAACGGCATCCAGGCGCAGTTCAACTTTCAGGCGAGCGCGCCGGCGGGCGGGCACTGCTGCGTCGTGACGCTCGAAAACGACGTGGCGACCTACTGATGCTGGTTGCACCGCGAAAGGCCGCTGGGCCTGAATGGCTGAAGGTGATGGGGGCGGAGGTATTCTTCCTCCCCATCACGCGCTCCATGCTGCGACGCGCGCGGCGTGCCGCACTCAAGAAACTGGGGCGTGAGGGCGAAGCAGAAAGTGAGGCGGATGCTGCCGAGCAGCTTGAGGATCTCGGCGACGCGCTCAGCGAGGCCCTGATCATGGAGGGCGCTCGGGATTGGCGCGATGTCGCCGAGCAGGTTTTCGACGAAGACGGCGAGCCGGTGCTGGACGACGAGCGCAACCCGACCTTCAAGGCTTTGCCCTTCTCGACGGAAAGCTTGGCAATCATGCTGAGTGACCCGATCGTCTTCGAGGCCTTCGACCTCGCGTATGTTGTGCCGTTCGCGCAGCGCCAGCGCGCAAAAAACGGCTCCGCCGCCTCTCCGAATGGCATTGGGGAGGCGGCGACGCCGGCCAGCGTTACTGCCAACTCTCGTGCTCGGCGGCCGAAACCGGACGCTGCGAAGCCTGTCCGTACGAAGTCGAGGCCGCAGAAGGCGACGAAGAGGAAGTCGTCTGGGAAGTCCTGACCACCTGTGAGCGCCAGCTGCGCGTCGCTGGCATGGGCCAACCGTTCGCGCTCGACTTCGGCGCGGTGATCTCGGTCGGCTCCGCCCTTGGCGCCGATCTCGAGCTACTGGTCGAGGTGCTGCCCGATGCGGAGCGGTCGATCCTCGCCGCCCTCTCTGACGATGCCGACGCCGAATAGGAGGCCCGGACATGCCCCGTAACGTAGCGATCCGCCTCGGCACCGAGGGCAAGGCGCAAGTCCGCGCCGACCTGGACGAAATCGCCAACAGCGGGGACGCTGTGGCAAAGCGCTGGTCACGTTCGTTCGAGCGTGCCGGCGACGATGTCCAGGCCGCCATGCAGCGCCAGGCGAACGCCGCCGCGAAACTCGCAATGATCATGCCACAGTCGTCGATGCAGATGCGCATCAACGATGCCAACGGTACCGGCTTCGGGCAGTGGGAAGGGTCTGCCCGGCAGTCCGCTGCGGCATTCCGGGAGCTCTATGCCGAACAGGAGCGGCTCGAGGCGGGTGCCCGTGCGCTGCGCGCAGCGATCGACCCCGCCGTTGCCGCGCAGGACCGCTTCAATGCTGAGATGGCAGAGGCGCGCACGCTGATTGCCGCCGGCAAGATTTCACTCGACGAGTACGTCGCCAAACTTCGGATCGAACGCGCTGCGCTGAATGAGAGCGCCGAAGGGCACCGCCGCAACGGGACAGCGATGGCTGCGCTTGCGCCCCAGTTTCAAGATATCCTCACCCAGGCGAGCATGGGCGCGAACATCTTTCCGGTGCTCGCGATCCAGATCGGGCAAGCTGCCAGCCAAATGATCTACATGGAGGGCGCAGCCGGAAAGTTCGCGAGCGTGATGATGAGCCCCGTGGGTCTCGCCATTCAGGGCGGCCTGGTGTTGCTCGGCATGCTCACCAGCAGCCTCTTCGCCTCCGGCGACGCGTCGGACGATCTCAGCAAGCGGCAGGCCTCGCTTGCAAATGAACTCGACCGCACAACCGGCAAGGTCAAGGAGCAGGTTACCTGGCTATCCATCCTCGCCGGTGCGCGAGACGCGGAGGCGAAGGCCGCTGCGGCGAGGGATGGATATCAGGCCGCGCGGCGCAGCCTGCAGGTGAATGGCCAGAATGCAGGCCAGACGTTCGTGCCCGATGAGAACGGAGGCCACTGGGTCGACGGTGTTTCCGGGCGCGGCCGCGCCATCATCGATCGCGAGCTGGCGCGTTATAACGGCGGCTATGGTGGCGGTATCAACGCCGAGACGCTGGTCAGGAACCTCCAGGCCGCAGCGAAAAATGATCCCTCCATGAAGGAGGCTGTCGGCACGATCGAGCAGCTCGCCTTCAAGGTGAACGACGCTTCGAACAAGTCGAAAGACCTCCAGGTAACGCTGGCTCGGACCGCCGTGGCCATGGGCGCGGCCACCGAAGCCCAGCGTCGCCTCGTTGCCGCGACCACCGAAGGCACCGCCAACGACAAGGCGATGATCGAGGCCAAGGCGAAGCTGGCCGGCGCCACCACTGCGATGGACCGGGCGCAGGCCCAATACACGCTCTCGATCCGCGAAGCCGACCAGGCCTACGAGCGGAGCAACAAGACTGACGCCGACAAGGCCAAGCTGCTCGCCGCGCGGACGTCTGCGGAGCACGCGCTCAACGTCGCTCAGGATGCGAACCGCAAGGGCGGCGATCGCCATGCCCAGTCGTTGGGCCGTCAGGCCGCCGCGATGGAGGTCAGCGCCTCAGCGGCCCTCGATCTCGCGAAAGCCTACCTGGCCGGCGGCGATGCCGCGATCCGCGCCGAAGCAGCGCGCAAGGGCCTGACTGATGCCACCCGCAAGGGCATCGACGGAGACGCCCAGACGCAGCGGCAGCTCGACATCATGATCGGCGACCAGCTGGCGGACGGGGCCAAGTCGGTGGCGCAGCTGCGTGATGAGACTGCGGCGCGGCGTTCCGTCAACGCGCAGCTGCTCGCCGGCACCATGTCGGTCGATCAGATGAGCCGGGCTCTTTTGGACGAGGCCGCGCTCCGGCCCCTGCTCAAGCTGCAGACGCTGGCGCAGGGCGATGCGCTGAAGGTACTCACCGAGGTGATCGAGCAGTATAAGGCTGCGTTGGCAGAAGCACACGAAGAGGAAGCGGAGGGCGCTGCCTTCCAGTCGATCGAGGCGACCAAGCAGCGTGTGGCCGAGATCAAGGCGTCCATTCTGGATCTCAGCAAGTCGCCCGAGCAACAGGCGATCGCGGCCGCCCGCCGCGCGGCCAATGCGGAAGCAGACAGGGGAAAATTCAGCGATGACGACCGCAAGCTGCTGGTCGAGCAGCGTATCCTTGAGGCGGTCGCCACCTCGCGCGCCAACCAGGCCAAGTACATCATCGACGCGATGCGCGGGCAGCAGGACAGCATCGCGCTTGCCCAGCGCGAGCTGCAGCTTGCCGGTGCCAACGACAACTACCGGTCTGTGGAGCTGGAAAAACTCTCCAAGATCCTCGAGATCCGCCGCGACCTCCCCACCATGGCCCAGGCTGACATCGATGCCCAGCTGCGCGGCATTGAAGTTCTGGCAGGCCTTCACCACCAGATCGATCTCGCGAAGGCTTCGATGGAAGAGCTGCGCGGGTTCGGAGTGGACTTCGTCGACACGGTGCTGAGCGAGGACACTTGGTCGAGCTGGGGCAACGCCGGGAAGACCATCCTCAAGATGATCCAGGACGAGTTCATCAAGCTCGCCCTGCTCAACCCGCTCAAGAACCTGATCAACGGCAATGATGCCCTACCGACGGTCACCTCCCTGTTCAGCAGCGTCAGCAAGCTCTTTGGAGGCGGCGGGTCTGGCCTGAATCTGGTGCATGAGATCGGCCACAACGCGGCCGGCACTGAGTATTGGTCCGGCGGCATGTCGCTCGTCGGCGAGAATGGCCCGGAGATCGTCAGCATGCCGCGCGGCTCCGCGGTAACGCCGGCGGGTGAGACCCGCCGTCTGCTCAGCGCGGGTCAGCAGCCGGTCAAGGTGTTGGTCCAGGTGGCTGCGAACGACTATTTTGACGCGAAGGTTGCCAGCATCTCGGGTGCTCAATTGGAGGCGGCTGCGCCTCATATCGCAGCCGGCGCAGCCACGCTCGCTGGCGTGCAGCAGGCGCGCAAGGCGCGCCGTCGCCTGGTGGGAGGCTGACATGGCAATAGAGCTGCCTCAGCCGCGCCTTCCCAAGGTCGCGGTCCCCAGATTGCTCGACTGGGGGGCTGACCAGAAGGCTCCGCAGGGTGGCGCGTATCAGCGCCTCAATCGACTTGGGAATCGCTTCGCCCTCGATATTTCCTATCCCCGACTCAAGCCGGAGCCTGACGGCAGGATCCTCGCGAGTCGCCTTCGCCGGGCGAAGGCTGAGGGTGCACTATTTCCAGTTCCCCAGCCAGGGCTTTCGGTCGGCGCGCCCGGCAACCCGGTGGTCGATGGCACTGGGCAGGCAGGGTCGGCGATCCTGCTGCGCGGCTTTACGGCTGGTTACCAGGTGCGTGAGGGCCAGTTCTTCAGCATCATCCATGGTGGCCGGCGCTATCTGCACTGTGCGAGCGCAGACGCGGTAGCCGCCGGTGATGGCAAAGTAACCTTGAGCATCCACCCGATGTTGCGGGTGCAGCCGTCCAACGGAGCGATCTGCGAGTTCGCGAAGCCCTATATCGAGGGCATCGTCGGCGGCCAGAGCATCGACGTCGAGCTGAGCATCGCCAAGATGCAGGTGCCGACCATCACCATCACCGAGCGAGCCTGACCATGACCGCGCTCACACCCGCTCTCGACAGCGCCCTACGCGCCGACGCGCCGACCGTTTTCGGCGCGGTTTCGATCGACCTCCCCACCGCCCAGGTCAACCTGCTCGATGGTGCTGGCCTCCTTTCCTTCGGCGGCCGCACCTATGTCGGGGAGGACGCAACCTACGGGGTGCTTTCCGACGTCGAGGACATCACCGACGGGACCGGCGACAGCGCGCCAGCATTCTCGCTGACCATTCTGCCAAGCGGCGACGCCGCTGCCGCGGCGCTCGCCGCACCCGACATGCAGGGTTCTCAGGTGCGCGTCTGGTTCGGGGCAATCAATCCGCTTACCGGGTTGGTGATCCCTGACCCTCACCTGCTGTTTCTGGGGGAGCTGGACGTTCCGTCGCTGATCTCGTCCGGTGACGGCCGCCGGCTGGATTACGAGGTGGTCAGCGTCTTCGAGCGCCTGTTCGAGGATGATGAGAGCGCCCGCCTTTCGGACGGCTTCCACCGCAGCATCTTCCCGAACGAGTTTGGCCTCGAATACGTAACCGGCGTTGCGGAGCCGGTTTACTGGGGAGTGGCCGGCAACCCGTCGGCTGTGGTGCAGAACGCTTTCGGCAAGTTCTACAAATTCGAAGACGGCAGCCTCGAGTACCGCGAATGACAGACTCCCTCGTGCGCCGGCGTGATGCCGCGCAGCAGATCCTCGATGCCTGGAAGGCGAGGCCGCTCCGGCTGGGCACCAATGATTGCGTCCGGATGATCGCGGCGCACCTGCGGAAGCTCGGCTATAAGGTGAAGCTGCCGCCGTCAGGATCCTACCGCACCGTGGCGAGCGCGACTAAGGCGCTGCGGGCAGCGGGCTTCTCTTCGGTGGGCGCCGCGCTCGATGATTTAGGCCTGGAGCGGATCGCACCGGCGGCTGCCATCATCGGCGATATCCTGGAGTTGCCGGCAGTTGATGGCCTCGGGGCGTTTGCCATCGCGCTCGGGAACGGTCGCGCAGCAGCTTACCACGAAGACGTCGCTGGGGGCGTCCAGGTTATTCAGCCACTCGAATACGTAGACGCGTGGAGAGCTCCGCCGCGGAGCAAGGTCGTGAGCCCATAAACGACTGCTTTCGGCGTACCGGGTCAATCGGCTGATATTGGGTGGATTGCGGTCATTAGCGGTCGCTCACCCCAGCACGAAGGCGACCGCGCCTTCTGGTGACAGCCTGCTCCAGTAAAATCGCATTTTGTCTTGCAGCGCTGGAGTTTGAGCTAGAGTGCCGCGCAACTCTGCAGCCGCAAGATTTACCTTGATGCCAGCCCCTGCCGCTTCCTCCAAAGAGTGGAGCGCCAAAGCACTCAGAGCGCACTGTTCTTCTTCGTCGAGGTTTTCAGTTCGCAGGACACGCAGCATGTCGCCCAGCTTAGCCGGGTCGGCAAATTCTATCTCCCAATCTTGCTCATGGCCTGTAGCCGGCAGATCGAGCAGCCGGTTCAATCTTTCGACTGCGGCTACCGTGGGTCCATAGTATTCTGCGCTCATGCGACCGAATTAACGCTCAACACCATTTGCCGCAATGTCCGCTACTGGGGCGTTTTCAGCCCGACTGCTTTTGGATCGGCCGTTTCGCCGCCGAACGGCCGAAGATGGGTGGATCGCGGACATTGAGGATCGCCGCTTCCACGATGCAGCAGCCACATTATAACAAATGCGATGAGCCCTCTGTCCCGCTTTTACACCGCCACCTTTGGGCCATTTTTACTGATCCCGATCACTGTCCTGATTGGCGGCTATGACGATCGCATTGGGCAGCCTTTACTCTGGGCAACACTGGGAGTTTTTGCAGCCTCGACCATCTACCGGCAACTTCTCGCACGTTGCCCAACGTGCCGATGGAGGATTGCCTCCTTCGGCAAGCCGTTTGTGCGATCGCTCCCGCCTCGCCAATGTCCTCGGTGTGGTACTGACCTGAGCCGCGCGGCCTAATGTCCGCTTCTGGGGCGTGAGCCGCCGGGCGGCTTTAAATTCGGCCGGGCGGCGCCTGAACGTCGGCGTTTGGGTGGTTTGCGGTCATTACCAAACGTCATGCGCCTGCGTCATGCACCTCAATTCCCAGCACACCGGTTAAGCGCGCGAGAAGGTCGCTCATCCAACTTTCCCAACGGTCATTGTCCAAATTACCACTGATCAGCAGGCCAGACGGTTCTACCGACGCCCACAGAAACTGCGCGTCACCATCGTTTCCGAACCAGTAGGGAATCCCGTCTTTGTATCCGCGCCAACCCGCCATTTGTTGATATACTCCAGCAATCGAGCGCCAAGTTTCGTCGGGCAGCTCGTAGCTAACGTTCAGCGTGATCGTTTGAGCAGGCGCCACACAGAGTCCTCGAAATTTTGCGACCATTCGCTTCGGCAACTGTCGGGATGGCCAAATCTGCGAATGTCCGCAACTGGGGCGTAAGCTGCCGGTTCGCTTGCATGAGTCTACGGCCTAGCTGACGCACACCTGACCAGCGAACATTTGGCTCTCGACAGGCGGCACCCACGCCGAGCCTGCGGGATCAAACCCCAGTTGCAATAGCACCGGCATTCCTTCTTCCACCAGGAGGCTTCCTTTGAGCAAAGTCTTGAAGACTGCTGCCATCGTGGTGTCGGTGGTGGCGCTAACGCTCGCAATCCCAGGGGCCGGCACCGCCATCGGCCTGTCCGCTGCCGCGACCGCGACCGCGGCCTCGGTCGCCACGATAGCCGCAGCCGGATTGTCACTCGCCGCGCGGCTGACAACAAAGCCACCATCGGCGCAGGCGACAGGGTCGCAAACAAGCTTTAGCGCCGATCCCGACGCCGGCCTCCCCTATGTGGTGGGCCGGACGGGGTCGGCGGGCAACATCGTGTTGCGCAAGGGCTTCAACACCAGCGACGCCGGCGACAACGACCGGCAGTCCTTCGTGTCGGTGCTCTCTATCGGGCCGGTGAAGTCGGTGGGCGGGTTCACCGCCGATCGCACCGCCGTTTCGTTCAACGGCGTCGGCCAGGCCATCGGCACCTTTGCCGGTTTCATGTGGATGACGACGCAGCTCGGCCTGTTGCCGCAGCCGGCTGCCCTTGGCTTCGGCACGGGTGCTGGCACGCCGCCCGGGTGGTCAGCCGCCCACAAGCTCTCAGGCCTCGCGGCAGCCGCCTGGACCCTGCGCTTCGATACGAAGGCCAAGCTTTACCAAAATGGTGTGCCCGCCCCGATGTGGGTGGTCGAAGGCGGCCTTTGCTACGATCCGCGCAAGGACAGCACCTATCCTGGCGGAAGCGGCCCCCATCGCATGGCCGACCCGGCGGACACTGCAGCGTACGACGCCGCCGTCGCGACCTGGGAATATTCCGAGGACCCGTATCTTCATGGCCTCAAGTGGGTGCACGGCATCTGGCAGCGCGATCGAAACGATCCGACGTCGAAGTACCAGCGCGTCATGGGCATGGGTGCTCCTTGGGCCGGGATCGACGTCGCATCTTTCGTTGACGGGGCGAACATCGCGCAGGCGAACGGATGGAAAGTCGGTGGCGTCATCTTCTCGGGTGACAACAAGTGGGATAGCCTGAAGAAGCTCTTGCAGGCTGGCATGGGCGAGCCCCTCGCTCTCGGCGCCAAGATCAGCTGCCTGGTGAACGCGCCCAAGGTCAGCCTGGCCACGATCACCATCGACGATGTCGTCGGCGAGGCATCGGTTGCGGCAACGCAGCCGCGCCGCGCGCGCATCAACACGGTGACGCCGCGCTACCGCCTCGAGGCGAACAACTGGCAGCTGCTGCCGGGCCCTCCGATCTCGGTACCCGAATATGTCGCAGCCGATCGCGGCAAGCGATCGAAGGTGCTCGACTATGCGTTCATCCAGGACGCGAACCAAGTCGCCACCGCCGTCCGCTACGATATCGAGAACGCGCGTGAGTTCGGCCCGATCGTGCTGCCGCTCAAGCTGTTCTGGATGGGCTTCAAACCCGGCGACTGTGTAACCGCGCAGCTGCCGGAGATGGGCCTCAACGGCCAGACGATCCTCCTGCTCAACCGCGATCTCGATCCCGGCTCTGGTATCGCGACGATGACGGCGCGTAGCGAAACGCCGGGCAAGCATCCTTTCGCGCTTGGCCAGACCACTACGCCCCCGTCAACGCCCGCCCTATCCGGGCCGCCGCTGGTCCCGGTGCCCGGCGCGGCGGCCTGGGATATCTCCGAGACCGGCCTGACGAAGGACGGCGTTACCTTCCCGGCTCTGGTAGTTACGGGCGCCGTCGATGCCGGATCCGCAGAAAGCGTGGTTTTCGAATACCGGCGGTTCGTCAACGGGCAGGCGGCCGACGCCAATTGGAGCGTGGCCGGTGTCGAGCCGGTCACGACTGCTCGCAAGGAAATCGCGGGGGTTCTTCCTTCCACTGCCTACGAAGTCGCCGTCAGCTATCGATCGCGCGGGGTTCTGGGCGGTCGGCGCATTCTGGGGCCGGAAGTCACCACCGCGGACACCGCTGCGGACAACGCGTCTGCCGCGCTCGACCTTGCCGAAGCGGCGCAGGATCTCGCCAGCGGCAAAAGCACCATCTTCTATCAGGTGTCGCCGCCGACCGCCGCAGAGAGCGCCGAGAATGATCGCTGGGTCGATACCGATGCGGGCAACTTCGAATATCGGCGCCTCCCTGGCAGCGGCCGGCTCTCGATCGGCGGCACCGTGTTCACCTTCGGTGGTGCTGCGATCGTCTATCCGCCTTGGGCACCGGCGCCTGACCAGCGCATTGCGCAAGCGCTGACCGACGCGGCCGGCGCCCAGGCGACCGCCGACGGCAAGGTTGCCACCTTCAACCAGGAGGCCACGCCCACCGCCGAGAGCTTCGGCGACCTTTGGTATCAGCCGAGCACCCAGTCGCTGAAGCGCTGGAACGGCGCATCCTGGTCGGAAGTGGCGACGGTGGGTGCCACGCCCGCGCAGATCGCTCAGATCACCCAGGCACTATCCGACGCGGCCAATGCGCAGGCGACGGCCGATGGGAAGATCGACTCCTTCTATCAGCCCGGCGCGCCCGCTGTGTTCGGCGAGGGCGACCTCTGGACCGACACCGACGACGGCAACAAGCTGTACCGCGCATCGGCAAACTCAGCGGCCGGCGGGGCTTGGGTGCTGGTGCGCGATACGGGCATAGCGGCTGCGATCGCGGCCGCAGCCGGCGCGCAGGGCACTGCCGACGGCAAGGTCACCACCTTCACCGGAGCCGGCGTGCCGGCGGCGACTGCGGTCGGCGATCTCTGGTACAATGGCACCACCGGCGTGCTCGCGCGCTGGAACGGCGCCGACTGGATTTCAACCGCGGACAACACCGCGCTCGTGCAGCCTTCCGTGACCGGGCCGACGCCACTCAGCTTCAACGCCAACTATCTCGGCGTGCTCGACGCGGGCGCGGTGCCGAAGGACTTCCCCTACAAGCGACTGCAGGGCTCGACCGATGTCACCACTGCGACCGCATGGTCGATCGTCGCGGCGGACGGGGTGACGCTGACGATCGGCGCGGGCGACGGCGTGGCGAACATCACGGCCGTCAGCAAGGACTCGGCCAGCTTCACGATCCGATCGACCTACAATGGCGTGACCCGCGACTTCCCTGTCATCGTCCAGCGGTCCCGCGCTGCGGCGCCGGTCAACACGGGCAGCACCGGCAATCCGGGCACCTCCGGATCGGTCAACGCAAGCGCGTCCAGCACCTCCACCAGATATGGCGGGGCGGACAGCGCTTCGTTTACCTGCGTCGCCGGTTCCGCTGGCCAAGTCGCGCTCAGCACCTCGCTCACCGTTTCGCTCTACGCGCCGAGCGGGGTCTATTCGCAGTCGGGTTACGCGAAGCCGCAATGGCGGGTGCCGGGCGGCAGCTGGGCGGACGTCGGTTCAGAGTATCTCAGCAACGGCTCCGCCAGCTACGACAAGACCAACGGCCCTACGGACACCACGCTCGACGTCAATGTCACTAAGACCGGGCTGACGGCGGGCAGCACCTATGAGTTCCGCCTGACCTTCCGAAAGGCATCCGGCACCAGCGGCCAGACGATGTCGTTTTCCGGCACCTTCGCGGGGACCGGCTCGTGACCTGGTGGATGGTCCGCGATCGCGCCACGGGCGAGGAGCAGCTCGTCAGCTGCGACGGCGCCTACGCGCCGTACGACGGTGACCTCTTCGATCTCGCGGAGCTGGAGCGTGAGCTAGACCTGACGCAAGAGCGATGGGATTGGGGACTTGGCGCTATCGTGCTGCGGGCAACGCCCGAGCAGGCCCGGAACGACCGGTGGGAGGCGGCGAAGGTCTACCGCGAGCAGCGCCGCAACGCGCCACTGCCGATCATGGGTGTGCTCGCCGGCGACGTGATTATTGCCGATTGCGACCTAGAGAGCCGCCTCACGATCGCCGGAGCGGTCCAGATGGCCACGCTCGCGCAGGCGGCGAACGAGCCGTACTCTCTGACGTTCACCGATCACGACAATCGCCAGCACACCCTCGATGCCGGCCAGGTGATCGCGCTGGGTGTCAGCGTGGCGACATTCCAGGGGCTCTGCCACGCCGCGAGCCAGAGCGTGCGCAACGCGCTCGATACGGCGGTCGCCGAGGGAGCCACCGCTGCTGAGATCCTGCTCATCGACATCACCGCCGGCTATCCCGAACCACCCGAAGCCGGCGATCCACCCACTGAACCGGAGAGCTGACCGTGGCCGATACCGACTTCAACGCGCTGACCGCGACCAACACCATTGCGGCGACCGACAGCATCGTGATTGTGCGGGCTGGCGTTCCCTACCGCTACACCGGGCCGCTTTTCGTCGTAGACGGATCGGCGAACTTCGGCTTCGGCGCCGCTGCCCCGGTGAGCAAGATCCATGCGAACGTTGTCGGCAGCGTCAAGAGCTACGTCACCGCCGGGAATAGCGCGGGCGGCGCGATGATCGGCGTTGCCGCAGATGGCACCGCCGAGGTGAACAATTACGCTGGCGGGGCGATCACGTTCAACAACTACAACGCGGGCGGGGCAAAGACCGAGTATGGCCGCTTCAGCGGGGCGGGCGATCTTGGGATCGGCACCACCAACCCCGGCGGGTGGCGCATCAATGCCCGGCAGGGAAGCACTTCGCTGCTGGCGCTCGAAAACACTGCCGGCGTTGGTACGACAATCCGGTTGGCGGACGCCTCCTATGCCGGGCACCTCGTCCAGAACGCCGGCGCGATGATCATACAGGTCGCCGGCACGACAGAGGCCTTCCGCTGCGACACGTCGGGCAGCATCATTCCGGGTGCCGATAATGCGCGTAATCTGGGCTCGGCGTCCCGTCGCTTTGGTACGGTCTATGCGGCAACCTCGACCATCAACACTTCGGACGCAGCGCTCAAGACCGTCCGAGGTGAGGGCGGGCTGACGCCGGAAGAGATCGCCTGGGCCCGCGCGATCCGCATCCTTCCCTATCGCTTCAACGATGCGATCGCGGCGAAGGGTGAAGCGGCGCGGCTGCACTTCGGCGTGCTCGCTCAGGACGTGCACGCCGCCGGCTTGGCGGCGGGCATTAAAGATCCCTTCGCTTACGCCTTCCTGTGCCGAGACCCTCTCATGGAGGAAGTGGAGGTGATGGAGCAGGTCCATGTGCAGAAGACCGAGCCCTACGAACGCGCCGAAACGACCATCGTCGTGGAAGACGGTATCGCGCGAGCGCGGGAGCGCACCGTCAACGACGCGCGGCCAGTGTTCGAAGAGATCCCGCTGGTCGATGAGCAGGGCGTAGCCGTTATGCTGCGCACCGGCGAGGATGCGGAGGGCGCTCCCATCATGCGGCAGGCCGTACACCTGGAGCCGGTCATGGTGACGATCGAGCAGCCGGTGACCAAGGCAATGCCGGCGTTCGATGATCAGGGCAGGCCGGTCGAGCGCTGGGGCATCCGCTACGAGGAACTGGCCATGTTCCTGCTCGCAGCCTCTGCCGCGCCTCATCCCTGATCCCAGGAGAACCTCGCTATGAACGTCTCGAGCTTCGCCGAGAAGGCGATCGCCATGGGGCCGGCGACAGCCGCCCCACCCAGCTTCGACGGCCAAGGGTGGCTGGTGGTAATCAACCTGGCCTCATTCACTTTCGCCTTCCTGCTGTGCGCGATGCTGGCGGCAAAGTGGATCGGGGACATCTGGCGTAACCGGAAGCGCGACACGCTCGATCATCCCGTAACGATTTGGCGCGGAATCGGCATAGCACTCACCCTGGCCGGCGTGCTTCGCTTCGGAATTGCCGCCGCGGTGCTCTGGGGATGGAACCCGCTTGATCCGGTGGGAACGGCTGCGGTGCTGACGCTGCAACGATATGTGGATCCGGTGGCGGCAGCGCTTGGCATCAGCGGGCTCGCCACCTTCTTCCTCTCTGAGCGCGGTATGGTCGACCAACTGCGCAAGGAGCCCTTTCCGCTCAACATGTGGGCCTCGCTTCCCATGCTGAAGCGCCCCGCCTTTCTCGCCCTTCTTTGCCTGTTCGCGGCCATCGGCGTGGTCTCTACGCGATGATCTACCGGCTGGGGGCAACCGGTCTCGCAGTGACGCTGATCGCGGTGCAGGCAGTTCAAGCAGCGGGGGCAAGCGTGGCAACAGCAGAGCCGGTCATCTGGCACTTTCTCGGCTATCCCTTCGAAGCCGCCGGCATGATCTCGGCCGTGTTCGGTTGCATAGTCGCCCGAGTCTGGGTGAACGCTGCCCAGCACCTCAAGCATCAATATCGGCTGGTGCTGGATGCACCAATTACCGCTGCCGTCTTCGGGGTGACCGTGGCGCTGGTGATCTGGCAGCGGCCCGCGCCGCTCATCGGCATTTTCCTGGGCCTCGGCATGGGCATGCTCGGTGAGGGCGTCTTCAAGCTGGCCGAGCTTTACACCCGCAAGATCCTGCGCGTGGCCGGTATCGCCGACGATCCGCCGCCGGCACCCTAACCGAGGAGTATTACCATGTTTGATGCACGTCCCCTCCAGGGGCGGCTGGCAGCGCGCGGCTATTCGCTCGCGATCGACGGGAGTGCCGGGCCGAAGACCCTCGCCGCCTTGCTTGCCTTCATCGGTCGGCAGCAGCTCACGCCGCTGATCGCGCAACTCGGCGCAGCCGCAGCGCAGCACCTGCCTTCGGCGGAGATCATCACCCCGCTGCGCGTCGCGCATGCGCTGGCGCAGTGGGCCGTTGAGACCGGCGGCTTTGCGAAGCTCGAGGAAAACCTCAACTACTCGGCCACGCGACTGCGGGCCGTCTGGCCGAGCCGCTTCCCAACCCCACTCGATGCTAGCCTGTTCGCTCACAAGCCAGAGCATCTTGCCGAAAAGGTCTATGGCGGCCGTGGCGGCAATGCGAAGCCCGGCGACGGCTGGCTTTATCGGGGACGCGGCCCGACCATGCTTACCTTCCACGACAACTATGCCGATGCCCAGCGGCTCACCGGCGTCGCCGTGTTGGCCAGTCCCGACTTGGTGGCGACGCCCGATGTCGGCATGCTCGTTGCCTGCGCCTATTGGCGCCAGCGCAACATCAACGCCGTCGCCGACTGCGATGACCTGACGGCCGTTCGCGTGAAGGTCAATGGCGGCAAGATCGGGCTGGAACAGGCGCAAGCCTATCTCCGCCGCGCCAAGTTGGTTCTTCTTCCTTGATCATCTGGGTGGGACACTGCCAGTCCGCTCCTGACCGGCCCTTCACAATATCGGTGTTGAGAACTGCCAGCCGATATCCCGCTTGGCACTGTCGCCGATTATAGTGCTAGGCTTGCAACATGATGCGCCTTGTTCCGCTGGCAATGATCGCGATGCTTGCCGGATGTAAGGCGAAGCAAGAGGAGAAGCAGCGCCCGCCGACGCACCGGCCAAACGCTACGGTGATCGCCAACATGAGCAGTGGAGATCAGCCGCTTGGCATAGCCTTCATGCTTCAACCCGGATTGATCGGCATAAGGCTTGGTGAAGGCGGGCATTTCGAGGGAGATGCGTTGGCCCCGGTGCGAAAGGCTGTCGCGAGCCACTTCGCAAAACATCCTGACTGTCTGTGGACCAGTATTATGCTGACCGGAGATGTAACGAGTGTTCCTGGTCCGTCGGAGGATGCGCCGACGCATGGTGGCTCCAGCGTGCTGCGTGTTAACAAGGTATTCGAGTGGCACTTCATCGCGCCGGAAGAAAGCTCGCGGCGCACAGGCTATCCAATGGATCGGTTGGGTCCGAAGCGAGACCTCTGCTGAGGTTCTCAGCCTGAGCGATCTAGCGTTGCGGGCGCTTTTTATCTCAACGCGTGACTGACCGCTCGAAATGTCCGCTACTCGGGCGTTGGCTGCCTGTCCGCTCCTGGACCGGCGGCTGCCCGGCTGAGCGCCCGACAATGGGTGGTTAGCTGCCATTCGCCGTACGGGCTACAGCCGCATGCCAAGCCAGATGACGGCTTCCGTAGAGAATGCCACAACCGGGTCGATCAGCTTGGGCCACATGCCGACCTCCCTTATCCTCGCAGCCGAGCGGTCATGGTGCTCCTGCTCCTCCACGATGATTGCCCGCAAGGTATCGGCTGCTTGTTTATCGACTCCGTCGAGTGCCTGAAGCTGTTCTTGCATGTGATGAAGCACGACGCGTTCGATCGCTACCGTCGTCGCGGCGATCGCGTCGCGGCCAGCGAGACCCGTCGCAGCTCCAAGCGCAAATCCACCAACTGCGCACAGAAAGTAACTCCTGCAGCGAGGCCTTTCGCGACGCTGTAGCTCCGCGAGGAACTGTGCTCGGTGTGCAAGAAACTCGTCCAGCTCGTCTACCATCTCCGGTGCCCGCCAACGGGCGAACCATCGCTGCGCCGCGTAAATGCAGACGGCACCGTGCTCACCGGCATGGTCCACTTTCATGACGCGATCGCCGAGCGTTTCTCCTATATTGAGCCGTGCGATCAGGGCCATGTAGTCATGGTTCCACGGCTGACGAACGTTCGCACGTGGGGCATTTGCCGCCTGGCGGCTTTTGGATCAGCCGCCGAGCGGCCGATAATGGGTGGAAAGCGGACGTTGGCCAATCACTTTAGCGGATGGTAGTTTTAGGCGTGCCCTTTGAGAGAACTCATAACCCGGACCTGAAGCGCTTCCTGCTCGCACTCGACAGTTGGGCGGCGAACAATCACGTCGCGTCGATAACATGCGACCAATGTGGATCAGTCATACAGTTTCGACATCAGGATACGACCACTTGGCACGAATGCGACTGCGGCAAGTTCAATGGAGTGCTGAGAGGCCTCTAGCGAACGTCTGCAACTGGGTGGAAAGCGGACATTACCGCTTTGAGCGAAACAGGCAGCGTTGCGCCTCATTGATTGCGCCTTCGTCCCAGTCGATCTCGCGTCGAGAGGCAGGCAGGTAGTCGCGGCGCGACGGCTCGTCGTAGATGAGGGTGGCGTGGATACCTTGGGCCTCCCTTTTCAAAATAGGACGCTCCCAAATGCGAGAGAATATCTCTTCTGCCACGGCCTCGCCGACCCTGCCGATGACATCCTCGATTACCTCGATCTCCTCTCCGTTAGGAAAAAGGATCGCAAACTCTTCATCTGTGGCTTGGAACACGCTGAAGGTAGCGTTCAACGCGCTATCGACGGTCAGGATATTCTTCATAGGCCGTCGTTACCGAATAATGCTGGCGTCTGCCATTGGGTGGAAAGCGGACGTTCGAACAGAAACTCGTCAGACGGTCCGATTATTGACCACTTGGATGTCGAATGCTCCGATCGGTTGGCGATCACGAGGTTCCCATGTCCAACCTTGATATACCAAACCCGCTTCTTTGGCGGCTTCTAAAATGCGCGGAATGCGCCTTTGCAGCCACTCCATCTGAGGTTTGACGGTTTCCCATGCCTCAAGTCGGTCGGGCAAAAAGTCGACTCCTGCCGAAGCGAACAAAGGCACGAAATAGGAGTAGATCGCCTCCACGCTTGTCTTCATCGGATCGATCGGATCGACTTCGATAAAGTGGTGGCAAACAGGTTCCGGAGCCGCATGCACGCGATCAGCTTCAATTTGCATGATCGCGGTTGAGCCAGCGGCAAGATGTTGTGCTATTGTCCGGCGGGGCGTTTCTGCTTCTTCCATGAGGCCTTTCTACCAGCTGCCTAGAACGTCCGCTATCGGGGCGTTTGCCGCCCGACCGCTTCCGGATCGGCCTGGCACCGCTCGGACGGCCGACTATGGGTGGGAAGCGGCTAGTCAGCTTTTGAGTTTTCAATCGCGGAAAGCCGCCCCTATTTCTAGGTCTCGGCGGGTGGGGGATGATCGGTGAGGGGTCTTTTGAAATGGGCGTTCGGGCGCAAGCTGGCTGATCCCAGCACAGGCGCAATCTCGCTGCCCACCTCAGTAGAAGCGGGGCAGGTCTACTCCTTTCAGACTCGACCCTATTCGGAGTTCGGTCCAGCCGACACGGGCCGGTTTGCGGCCATCAAGATTCTCGGCGCTGATGACCAGCATGTCGTTGTCGCGGTGCTAGACCGCGTGTGGCCTGAAGCTCCGACCGGCAAAGACATCCGTGGCGTCTCGATAATCAACGAGCATCGGTTCGCGCATACGGGCAGGCCCGCTATATTTGGTGTAAATCGCAATTGGTGGAAGCCGGAGAGCGATCTGGACGAGTTCAACTTCGCTGGAACACTGCCAGTTTCCCGCGCGGAGCAATCGCATGTCGACGCGGTCGCGAGCTACGCGCCGGGCTCGCGGTTCTCCACGCTTCGTGCTGCCAATCATGCCGCCGAAGGGGAGTGGCGTTGGGCGAATGATCGAGAAGCGTTCCTCGTCGAGGCCGAGAAGAACAACGCCAAAAATGAAGCGGAGCGTGCGGCCAAGGAGGAGCGGTATCGCACGCGCTTGAGCAAGCTGACATGGGCGCAACTTCGATCAGAAACCCCCTTCGAGCGATGGACTCCATCGCCGCCGTTTCCATCAGAAGAGTTCACCACGGCTGCGCGCGCAACGATTCGCAATGCTTACGATGCTCTTGAGCAGCTTGGGCAGAAACCTCGTCGAGCGGACGTCCGAGCGATCCTGAAAAGGACAGTCAACTGGTTCAATGAGGCGGACGAGGAAGCCGGTGGCGTCATTGAGACCGAAGAGCGCGAGGACATATGTGCCGTGCTCGAAGAGATGGCCCACGTGGCGCGGCAGAAGGTCCTCGTGGAGGAGATCGACGAGTGGCGCGAGTGGTAAGGCTTGTGGCAGTGTTCCAATAGAACGGCAGATTTCAGGTCGTTCGATCCTCGGCACTAGTGGCAGAAATTGGGGCGTTTGCAGCCTGACAGCTTTTAGATCGACCGTTTCACCGCCGAACGGCCGACGATGGGTGGAAAGCGGTCGTCAGGCCACGCACTGACCGACCAGCAGGCACCAGTTAAACAACAGCCACCGGAGTGGACCGTAGAGAACGAAGGGTCCGGTTGCCAACCCGATCCACGGTACCGCAGCGAGAGACCGAACTCGCCAAATGACCATTGCCCAACCGACAACGCACGCCATCTCAATCGCAAATATAACCGGTGGATCGATCAGCGTGCTCACCGTCATAACGTCGAAGGCGAACGCCATTGCAGCAATTACTATGAGCAAGGCTCGCATAGTCGGAACATAGCGGTAGCGGAAAGGTCCGTTAGTGGCGGGTTTGCCGACATTCAGGCTGCGAGTGTAATCGCTTTCTCGCGCCTCATCGGGCAGGAGCGCTAGCACCTCGGCAGCTCTTGAACGGATCGCCTGCCAGCGCGGGTCGTCAAATAAGGCTTCCCGCACCCAGAAGTCCTCGTGTGACGGGCCACTCCAACAGCTCAACAGCTCATCAAGAGTTTGGAGGGCATCAATCTCATCCTGACTGATCTCGCCGAACTCAAGCATGTGACCGACAGCTACAAAGCTATCATCAAACTCCATCGCGAGCTCAAAGTTGCCGTAAGCCTCAGCGCTCTTGCCTCCTGTTAGGCCTGAGAAGCTGCTATCAAGATATGAAACTTGCGCCTCCGCCGATGCTGCTAGGTTGGCAACTGCCTCTCGCAACATGGTATAGCGCGTACCCATCACCTCTTCCTAGTCTAGCTGACTAAGGTCCGGAAGTGGGTGGAAAGCCGCCGTTGCGCCGAAGCGCGGTGTCGCTAAGCTCGCGGCATGATCTGCAATATTATCGACAGGCGGACTAGGCCCTACCGCTGGCGCGAGGTGAACGCCATCCTCGAAGCAACCTCGCATGACAACGCCTGCGAAGACGCGGATTTACAGCCGGCGACCGATGACGACCTTACCTATGACCAGCGAGAGAATATCACGCTGGCAGAAGCCATCGCCTGGGCTAGCTCAGAGTCCTCGGCAGTGACGTTGTATCTTTACGACAAGGGTGCGGGAACGACTTGATAAAGGTCAGCAATTGGGGTGGAAAGCGACCATTGCGAACTCGTGTGATTTGGTTACGCTGTAACAATGGCTACGAACATCAAAGCTCTATTGGCCGCTCCCGCACCGATCTTCGCCCTAGTATCCATTGCGATTGCACGCCCTAGCCTTGGCTGGTCGGACGTCGCTGTCAGCCTCGGCATCGCTTTTGCGGCCAGCTACGGGATGTTGGTTGCGGGCCTTCCAGTTCACCTGATGCTCCGCCGATTTCATCGCACTGATTTCGGGAGCTATTTGTTGGCTTTCCTGCTCGCTCTGGCCGTGGCGGTTGCGGTTACGACATTCACCGAGGTATCCCCAGCTCCTTTGGCGAGCGATAATTCGCCGTTCGCCGAAATGACGTTAAGGAACGGGGGATGGATTGTGCTCCTTCTTTTTGGCGCACCAATCGCGTCATTGATCGCGTGGATATTCTGGAAGTTTGTTGCTTCTCCGCGAGAGGAGCTGTGCTGAACCGAGGGCTGCTATTGGGGCGTAAGGCGACAGTCGGCCTTCAGTGCGTGTCTTCCGCAATGCGGACGTCGGAGAAGCGAGATTTCACCTTCGCGATTGCGTCTGCATCCAAGGTCTCCACCTCATAGAACGAGCTGTCGAATGCTCGGATAGTCAGCCATTCTCGATGTGGATCGTCAGGCGACGCGCCCACGAAGTCCCCCCAAATGACCTGCACTGTGTCGGCGGCGATAATGAGAAGCTCGTCACCAGCGATCCGAGCCGACGCCTCCGCCAACTCTTCGAGACGCCGCCCTCCTACGCCTGTCGCTTCGAAGGACGACTCATCTGGCGACGTAATCGTCCATGTTGCGGCCAGTGACAAAGGGGCGAGAGCACGGATTAGGTCGCGCAAGTCGAATGCGAGAGCGCCACCGTCCAAGTCATGAATTGTGAGTGTCGTCATGCCGCTTTCTCAATCTGGCTGTCATCGACGAGGTGAACGAACGGCCGCTTTCGGGCGAGCACCGCGATGCGGTGAACGACTACATATGGGGCATTTGCCAACGATCGGCTCTTGGGTCGGCCACCACACTGGTGCGCGGCCGAGAATGGGTGGGAAGCGGACCTAACGGCGTGCTGGCGAGTGGCGCTCACAAAACCACATCATCGCCGCCCAACATACGAGAAAAATCGCCACCGTTAGCACTTCACTGAAAGTGCTCGCCGCCCAACAGAGCGCGAGGCTGATCCATATCATCGGGATAGGATAGACAATGCCCTTCCAGTGCGTAGGCATGTAGCTCCACGCGACGCGGTCGAACCAAATCTCCCGCCCTTGATCGTTTCGCTTGCTCATGCTTTGATCAATAGCCCGTTTTTGCCGGGCGGCGAATGCCCGCTAATGGGGCGTGAGCAGCCCGACCGCTTTTTGATCGGCCCAGGCGCCGCTGGGCGGCTGAGAATGGGTGGAGAGCTGTCAGTCAGCTATCAGAGTGAAACGCGTCCCAAGCCGCGGCCTCCAAGCGGCCATCGCCATTCGCGATAGTGTCGCCGTTCCCGTCAGTTAAGACGAAGGAGTGTTGCTTGCCGCCCAATGCGGCTGCGCCGTCGAGTGCGAGAAGCAAGGTGTAAAAGGTGTCTGTCAGGACCGCATCAATTGCCGCGAACACCTGTTTGCGTTGAGATTCGGTCAGGTTCGCAGTTGCTAGGTGGGCCGCGACAGCGGTTCCTCCTGACACGTCGGCAAAGGATGAAAGCAGCGTATCGCGTTCCTCGCGGCAAGCCGCTGCGAACTCCTTAGCACCCATACTAGATCGCTCCCCGTTGCAGCCTAGCTATAGCAGCCGGCCCGATGGAGCCAATGTCTGCTATTGGGTGGGAAGCTGCCGTTATCAGGTTGGCTGAACGCCGAGCTCCGCAAGCTTCTCGATGCCGAAGATACTCCCCTCGCTGCGAAACACTTCAACGTCGGGGCCGCGATCATCGAAGAACTCAATTTCCCATCGCTCGCCAGGAAGTGTGACAATCACCATGACAGCCCCCTCGCGGACTGACGTGAGCGCATAATGCGTATTGTTGGCCTCAAGCTCGCGGATGAACTGCTGAACTGTTAGGTTGCTCATGCCGCCGGTTTATGGCTCGCCCCCCAATGTCCGCAAGTGGGTGGTTAGCTGACAAGCCGCTTTGAGCATTGCAGCGTGATACCTTGCACTAGCGACTTGCTTCGACCCTCTTACGATAGAGAGCGTCTGGTCCCTTTGCTGCTTCAAGTCGGATACGGCGGTGGACGATGCCAAACATCAGCGGTGCGCCGATCAGAATGAGTCCAATCATCGTCTCGGGCACGCTGGGTCGCCATCCCGCCAGTAAGGCTGCGCTGTAGACGAAAACGAAAAGGAACGCCCATGTTAGTGCGGCGAAGTCAGTCAGGCGCGATATCGGCCTGCTATGGTAGCGTGAATGCGCGAACCGCCAGAACGCCGCCTTCATCTCACTCCCCTCTAAGATCAGAGCGGTTTGACCGTTTTGGGGTCGTCCGGCAAGGCGCTTGAACAATGGAAAATGGGGCTTTGCGCCTCGGCAGCTTTTGGGTCCGCTGAACATCCGGAAATGGGTGGAAAGCCGTCATCCACGCGCCTTGCGAATCAGGGCCGCCGTTAGGTGCCACCCTAACTCCTTCGCGAGTTCGTGGTCTTGCTCGGCGATGGATGACTGTGGCCACGGGACTACGACCATAAGTGGCCGCTGATCCATAACCGCAATCTCACGAAAGGGCATATCTATGTTCGACACTTGAAACTGGCGCGTCGAAGACCGGATCGATTCAGCAAACATTGCCAGAACCTGCGTGTCCGCTGACGGAACAGCGCCAGTCGCAACGGCAAACGAGGACACTGGCTGTCCATGGGCATAGACAACGACCATCGCCGCGCTTTCAACGGCGGTACATTTTATGCGCAGATGACTGAGCGGCCCTTGGAGAGGCTGATCAAAAACAGGCCCGTAGTGATCGATCAAGGACGCGCAAACCCCAATCCAATGCTGGGACAACTCGTCGAACAGCCGCGCCCCAACACCGAGCAATTCGCCGTCTATGGCGAATGGAGCGATCCAGAAGCGATCACAGACGCCGGATTGTGAGTGGCTTTCGTCAGGCAGATCATGCGTCATCAAGCTTTTCGTAGGCGCCGCAGTGATGGTCCGCTAGTGGGGCGCTTGCCGCCTGTCGGCTCCTCGGCGGGCAGTTGCCCGGCTGAGCGACGACAGTTGGGTGAAAAGCAGTCGTTCGAGTTAGTATGCGAATGAGGCCTTGAAGCCCCAATTCCCGCTCTCATTCGAAGCGACCGAGTAGTTGGCCTCGCGCCACATAGAGCCGCTTACTCTGAAGCAATCACATAGCGCGTAGAGTGCTGAAGTTAGCTCGTCTGTGGTCCCCACGAGATCCCGCAGCCCTCTCGGGTTGCTGATCTCGATCTCAAGTCTTTCAATGCCGTCGGCTTCAACTCTCTTCACGCTTAGGTCCGCTGCGTCCCAGGTCTCTGGCGTGGCCTCGATGAGTGCGGACACAATGCGCCGGTCAATTGGAGCTTGCTCTTCCACCCGCATGATTTGCCCTCTCTTGGCTGGTTGAGATCAGCCTAACGGTCCAATCACCTCCGAGGCGAAACGGTAAGCCGCCCTCCGGTATGTCCGCAAGTGGGGCGCTTGCTGCCCGGCAGCTTCAGATTGATCGCCGCACCGCCGAGCGGCCGATAATGGGTGGGAGGCTGACTAGCAGCTTTCGTTCGCTCGCTATCGAAAGCGGCCGGTCAGTTCAGAAGCTGCAACACAGCCAGCGCAGCGCCGTGTTTATCGCCGATAGGAAAAAAGACAGCGGCATCAGAGATAGGTGCGAAGCCTTCCTTCGAGCCAAGGTTACGCTGTGGCGTGATCTTAATCTGATTGTCCACGACACGAATGCTCACCCTTTGCGCCGCTTTCATAAAAGCGGCGTGGCTGCGAACTCCAGCTGCGTCTTGAAACGGTTTGAAGAAGCCTTTCCACTCGCTCTGTTGCGGGTGTCCCACAACCACTGCGGACTTCGCCAAGGCATCTTCTATAGCGAGGGCAATGTCGGCGGCGACGGCCGGGTAGACGCCGGGATCCACTTCCAACCCGAGGCCGGTTGTCGTGCGAACGACAGGGGCAACAATGATTTTCCCATTGGCGGAATATGCGACGGCGGATTGAATCATCGCTCGATATTATGAAGGTTGGACTGTGTCCGCTATGGAGAACCGTAAATCAGCGGACGAATGACGGAGACTGGGGCGTAAGCTGCCGGTCCGCTTTATGAGTGCGCAAACTAGAACATCTGGTGGCCGGCCCACCATGTGCCCGCCTGACAGGTCGGTCACCCGCTCTAGAGTCGTGAGTGGCAATGTGGCAGGCTGTGAAGCGTCGATCACGTAGACTTGGACGGCGGCAGGCCCGAACTGGGATGCGTGATCGGCTTCCGCTATATGCCGCGCCAACATCGGGTCATCCGAATCTCGCCCCCGAGGTCACCGACTTTCGGATAACCCCGCGTCACGACAACCGAACACGGCCATCAAGAGCATTCGCCCCGCCTAGCCAGAAAACGTGGCCGGAAGACTAAGAGGGATCTCCCGGCCACGCGCCCGATGGGGAGCCCTGACTAATGCCAATTCCCCCAGGATCTCACGACAACATGGATCAGGACGCAGTCCCCGACTGCCTGCCGTGCGCACCGGAGCGACGGCGATCGCCCTATCTGCACGTCTTCAGGTACCGCAGAACATCCCGCTCAATAGCATCGCACGATAGGGCGAGGTGTGACTTCCGATAGAGCGGATTCGCCCTTTCGACCGTTTCGCAAAAGTGCAGCAGCGTACGCCTGCCCACCACCGGCATAAGCATCCGACAAGCGAGCTTCTCGCAGGTCGTCAACGGTCTCCCGGGGCCCTCTGCAATGCTGTCCCGCAGGATGGTAATGGCTTGCCGAAGCGCTCGGGGGTCATTGTAATCCACGCTGTGAACATAAAGGGAACGACAGCGATTCGCCTAGGCCGCGACTCGAGCCCTCGACCCGATCTTACGACTGTTGAAAAGGGCGACCGGAAGAAACCGTGGGGATATCTTCCGGCCGCGGTACTAGGGAGACGCGGGATACTGCCAAGTCACCCGCGCGCTTGCAAGGAGGCGCATCAACCCACTGACCGCGACTTTCGTCTAGGGCTTCTCGCGATTGCCTGCCTTCAGCCAGGCAATAATCTGCAGCGCGTGCCGGCGAAGGCAATTTGGCTCTTGAATGAGAGAAACCACCGCAGCCGTGTGATCGCGCTCAGCAAGCGCAGCCAGCTCGTCGAGATCGCCTCGATAATGCCGGACAATCCTGATTGCCGCCATCCCCATCCCCGCCGCCTCTTCGGACTGCACCTCGAGCGCCCGCCTGTACAGAACACCGGCTCGGCCGGGCGTCACACCAAGAGCAGCGCCGATCGCTTTGAAGGTTGAGCCCTGCTCGCGCATCTGCAGGACGGTTTGATGTCTTTCGAGCACAGCGGAAACATAGCAACTACTGCGCGCAGCGCCAGCCAAGGGTTGGAGATGCGCCCCCGCCTCCCTGATCTTCGCCCTCCCTGGCTGCATCTTCAAGCAGATGCGCCCCTCGCCAGCGGATCTGGCGCTCATCCTCGTTGCATCTCGCTTTGCACACGAATTATAATGTGGGGGTATCGGTGGGGGTATTTCGCAAACCTTGTGGGCGCAGAAGGGCTGATTTCGGCCGTTTCCAGCCCAGTTCATGGTAGGCGGCGGACCCACCACCGCCTCTCCGCGCACATGCGCCCATCCGGATCCGCGCAATTTCCATTTGGGCCCGGCCTGCGCACGCGCTGCAGCTGACGGGAATGACGGTGGGCGAAGAAACGCAGGTTCGGGACGATCTCCTCCAGGCGCTCGAAGGTGCCGTCGGTGCGCGACATGTATTGACCGATCCCAGGCGCACCCGCTTCTATCGCACCGGTTTTCGAACCGCGGCGGGAGATGCCCTTGCCGTGGTCCGGCCGGGATCGCTGGTGGAGATGTGGCGCGCGATCGAGGCCTGTACCCGCTTCGGCGCGCCGATGATCGTGCAGGCCGCCAATACCGGCCTGACCGGCGGCTCCACGCCGGCACCGGGCGGATATGACCGGCCGATCGTGATCATCAGCACCCTGCGCATCGGCGGCATCACCCCGATCAACGAAGGGCGCCAGGCGATCTGCCTGCCCGGGGCAACGCTTCACGCGCTCGAAAGCGCGCTGAAGCCGCTGGGCCGGGAGCCGCACTCCGTGATCGGCTCCTCCTGCTTCGGCGCGTCGATCGTCGGCGGAGTCTGCAACAATTCGGGCGGCTCGCTGGTGCGACGCGGCGTCGCCTATACCGACTATGCCCTGTTCGCCCGGTCGACGGCCGATGGCGGCATCGAACTGGTCAATCATCTCGGCATCAACCTGGGGGACGACCCCGTCGAGATCCTGCACCAGCTCGACACTGGAGCCTTTCCGCGGATCGCGGACGAGACCCCCGGCAAATCGGCCAGCGACAAGGACTATGCCAGCCAGGTCCGCGACGTCGATGCGGATACGCCCGCGCGCTACAATGCGGACAAGAGGTGCCTGCACGAAGCCTCCGGATCCGCGGGCAAGCTCGCGGTCTTCGCGGTCCGGCTCGACACGTTCGAGCTGGAGAAGGACACCCGTACCTTCCTGGTCGGCTGCAACGATCCCGCCCAGTTCGCGACGCTGCGCCGCGCTATCCTGAGCGAGGATCGCCCGCTCCCGATCGCGGCGGAATATCTGCATCGCGAAGCGTTCGATCTCGCCGACACCTATGGCAAGGACCAGTTCCTGCTGATCGAGAAGCTGGGGACGGACCGGCTTCCCAGGTTCTTCGCGCTCAAGAGCCGCATCGACGCGATGCTCGAGCGCTGGCGGTGGATGCCCGCCAATGCCGTCGATCGACTGCTGCACGGACTGGCGCGCTGGCTGCCGGACCATCTGTCCCCCCGGCTGCGCGAATGGCGCGGTCGGTTCGAGCACCTTCTCCTGATCAAGGTATCGGCCGGCGCGGTTCCGGAAATGCGCGCGCTGCTCGACCAATGGGGCTCCGGCAAGGACGCAGCGAGCGTCGAATGCACCCCGGGTGAAGCGGCCAAGGCGTTTCTCCACCGCTTCGTGATCGCGGGCGCGGCGATCCGGTACCGAGCGCTGCACACCCGGCAATCGGCGGGCGTCCTGTCGCTCGACATCGCGCTTCGCCGCAACGATGCCGACTGGTTCGAGACGCTTCCGGCCGAGATCAGCGAGCAGGTCGCCCACCGCATCTATTACGGTCACTTCCTCTGCCATGTGCTGCACCAGGACTATGTCCTCACGGCAGGCGCCGATCCCGATGCGATCAAGACAGCGATGCTCGACCTGCTGGACAAAAGGGGCGCGCGCTATCCTGCCGAACACAATGTCGGCCATACCTATCCCGCGGCACCGAACCTGGCAGCCTTCTACGAAGCGCTCGATCCGGCCAATCTTTTCAATCCCGGGATCGGCAAGACCTCGCGCCGGAAGAACCACGAGGCGGGATAAGGCACCGCTGGATCAAGCCGGCAATCGATAGATGCGTTCGGCATTCCGCCAGAAGAAGTGCTCGCGATCGGACTCACTCCAGTCCTCGCTCAGTGCTTTCGCCAGCCCGAACCAGGCCTTGTAGCCGCCCGCGACTTCACAAACCGGCCAGTCGCCGCCGAACAGGATGCGATCGGGACCGAACGCCTCGACCGCGGCGCGGGCGTACCAGAGGATCTCGTCCGGCACCCAGCCGGTCCAGTCCGCCTCGGTAAGCAGGCCGGAGATCTTGCCGGCGACATTGGGCAGAGCCGCCATCTCGCGCATCTGCGCGTGCCAGGGTTCCCGCAGCCCGGCCAGGATCGCCGGCTTGGCGCAATGGTCGAGGACGAACTGTCCGTCTGGGCATTGCCTGACGAGCTCGATCGCCTCCGTCAGCTGGTCATGGGTGAGGCAAAGCTCGAAATGCAGCCCGGACCGATGCACCTCGCGCACGCCGGCTACGAAGCCGGGCTGTACCGCATAGCCCGCAGGATGGCCCTGGAGATTGTCGCGGATCCCGCGCACCAGCGGCAGGGCGCGCACTGCCTCGAACGTTGCCGGCGCGGCATCGTCGAGCAGCGCGACGCGCGCGACAATGGCCTGGATACGCGGATCGGCCTCGGCCAGGCCGGCCACCCAGGCCGCCTCCTGCACCGAACAGCGCGGATGCGCATCGCACTCCACAAAGACCATCCGGGCAACCGGCACATCGGCGGAGGCGCGCTGATATCCGGCGGGAAGGAAACTGCGGTCGAACGGCGAGCCCTTCTCGATCCAGGGATAGTCGAGCGCATCGACATCCCAGAAATGGACGTGCGTATCGATGACCTGCAAGCAGCCTTCCCCTCGAGAGATTTTCAGGGCCGCATATTGCGTGCCGATGCGCCCGTTCCGCAATCCGCCGCAGCATCCCCGCGCACGAAATTGCCATCGATCGATCAAACCAAGGGATGGATTGCGCCAGCGCCCTCCCGTCCCCAAGGTCCAGTCTTCCCTGGTTCACGAGTATCGCCTTGCTTCGTTCGCTTCTCGCCCGCTTCTCGATCGATCCCTATCTCCTGCTGCTGATCGGCACCGTGATCCTCGCGCTGCTGCTTCCGGCACGCGGGGCGGCGCAAGGCATCGCCGAGATGGCGGTGACGCTCGCGGTCGGGCTGCTGTTCTTCCTCTATGGCGCAAGGCTTTCCGCCTCGGCGGTATGGGCAGGCATCGCCCATTGGCGGCTCCAGTCGCTGGTGCTGGCGAGCACCTTCGTCCTGTTCCCGCTGCTCGGCCTTGCGGTCTATTTCCTTGCCGGCGCCTGGGTGCCGCATGATATCGCGATCGGCCTGCTTTACCTCTGCCTGCTGCCCTCGACGGTGCAGTCCTCGATCGCCTTCACTTCGATCGCGCGCGGCAATGTGCCGGCCGCCCTGTGCAGCGCGTCGGTATCGAACCTGCTCGGCGTGGTGCTCACCCCGATCCTGGTCGCCTGGCTGCTACCGGCCTCGGGCGGCGGCTTCTCGATGGGCGCGATCGAGGACATCGCACTGCAGATCCTGCTCCCCTTCCTCGCCGGCCAGGCGCTGCGCCGCTGGATCGGCGGCTGGATCCTGCGCCACCGCACGCTCACCTCGATCGCCGACCGGGGCTCGATCCTGCTCGTCGTCTATGCCGCGTTCAGCGCCGGCGTAGTGGCAGGTGTATGGAGCAGCCTGAGCGTGCCGGACTTCGTCATCGTCCTGCTGCTGAGCACGCTGATCCTCGCCATCGTCATCGCGATCACCACCGCGCTCAGCCGCGCGCTCGGCTTCTCGACCGAGGACGAGATCGCCATCGTCTTCTGCGGCTCGAAGAAGAGCATGGCGAGCGGCATCCCGATGGCGACGATCCTGTTCGCCGGCCACGCGGTCGGCCTGATCGTGCTGCCGCTGATGCTGTTCCACCAGATCCAGCTCTTCGTCTGCGCAACACTCGCCAGACGCTATGCGAAGCGCCCGCAGGCCTAGCCCGCCACCGCCTGTTTGCCGAAGTTGCGCTGGACCAGCGAGCGCTGGTCGATCCTCGCCGCTAGGCCAGTCACGATAGTATCGAGCCCCGCATCGAGGTCGTGCGCAAGCCCGCACATGAAGATGTCGACACAGGCGGTGCCATATTCGGGCCAGGTGTGGATCGAGATGTGCGATTCAGCGAGCAGGGCCACGCCGGTCACCCCCTGTCCAGGGCCGAAGCTGTGCAGCCGCACTTCGAGCAGCGTCGCGCCGGCAGCCGCCGCGGCAGCGACGAGGCAGGCCTCGATATGATCGGCCTCCGTCAGCCGGGTGGCGCCGCTAAGATCGGCGATCAGATGGTATCCGGTCACAACAGGGACTCATGCGCGTGGCGTAACAGGGTCATCGCGTCTTCGGCGGCGCGAACCCCGTGATAATGGGCTTCCTCGAACAGCGACAGTCCGCTGAGGTCGGAATGGGCGAGGAACAGCGGTGGCGCGGGCTGATGCGTCGTGCCGCGATCGAGAAAGCCTAGGGTGGGGCGGATCATCGCATGGCCCCAGCGCCAGAGTTCGATCGCACCGATCGCGCCGTCCAGCTCGGGATGCAGCGCCAACAGGTCGTCGCGCACGATGCGCTTCCACTCGTCCGCCGAACGTTCGACCAGCAGCCGGCGCGCCGCGGCGGGCTCAAGGTTCGACAGCGGCAGATACCAGGTGAGTACCGTCTTCTCGGAGATCGCCGCGGGCCCCTGATGGGTGGCGACGACATAGCCGAGCGAGTCGCTGGTGCTCGACACATTGTCCCAGGCCAGCGGCACGCCGCGCCCGCCAGGCAAGTGATCGACCGTGACATTGGCGATCAGCCAGGGCGCATAGCTGAACGCCTTGGAATCGCCGAGCTCGGGGCAAACCCGGGTGGCGATGAAATGCGGCATGGCGAGGATCGCAGCGCGGGCACGGGTGCGGACGGTGCGATTGGCGGCGACATCGAAACTGTCGACCAGCACCCGGTCTCCCTCGCGAGTGACCCGGTGGACGATGTGGCCGCGCGCGATCTTCCCTGGAAAGAAGCCGGCGAGCTGCCCGACCAGGCGGCCATTGCCCTCGGGCCAGGTCAGCTCGTTCTCACCTGCACCGTTCGCGGCCCAGCCGCGGCGGCCGGCGAAATAATGGATACCCGCCCAGGCCGAGACATGCTGTGGCTCGGTGCCGTAGTCGTCGCGCATCGCATAGCGGACATGGGCGCGCAGCACCGGCGAATGCCAGCCCTGCGCATCGAGCCATTCGGCGAAGGACTGCCCGTCGAGTGCGCGCAGGTGCGGCTCCTGCGAACTATAGGCCATGGGCACGGCGAAAGCCGGCTTGCCGTCGGTGCCGATATAGCTGGAAAAGCGCTTCATCTGCGCGTCGAAGGCCGCGAGGTCTTCGCGGTCCCGCCCGGTGAGCCCGGTGCGCGGGATCAGCCCTTCCTGCCAGCGCCCCTGCCAGAACAGCCGTTCCTGCAGATCGGCGCAGAGCTGGACAGGATCATAGACCGGCACGCCATCCGCATCGCCGGTGATCATGCCGAGTTGGCGCAGCAGGTGCCGGAGCGCCTTCGCCTCCCGGTTGGCGATCGGCAGGTAATGCGCGCCAAGCGGATAGGCCGATACGGCGTTGCGCCCGCACCGGGCATTGCCGCCGACCGCGTCCTCCAGCTCGAGCAGCTTGAACTTGCCGAAGCCGGCATCGGTTAGCCGCCAGCCTGCGGAGAGCCCGGCCACGCCGCCGCCGGCGATGATGAGGTCGACTTCCTCCTCGGCGCTGGGTTCGGGAAAGCCGCCGTCACGCAGCCGGTGGCCGCGCGCCATGTCGGCGCCGCCCAGCGCGCCCGGCGGCAGCGGCGCCTCATGGTTCAGCGCATAGGCGAGACCGCCGCCGGCGACTGCGATCGCCGCTGCGCCCAGGCCCAGCGCCGTGCGCCGGTCAGCCTTCATATTTCCCCCAGGCATCGGCGAACTCGCGCACCAGCACCTGGTTGTCGAGCCGGTTCACCGGGGTCGGTCGCCGCGCCATGTCGGGCGGGAAATCGAACAGGCGCTGGTCGATCGTGGGGGTGAGGAAGCGCCCGCCCGGCAGGATGCGCGCCTGGTCCGGGATAGGCCTGGCCGCCGCCAGCACGAAACCCCACTCGCCGAAGCTCGGTACATAGACATGATAGCCGCGCGTCTGCAGCCCCACCGCCTCGAGCGTCGACGCAACGGTCCAGAAGGCGTTGGGCGCGACCAGCGGGGAAGTACTCTGCACCACCATCATGCCGCCCGGCGCGAGCAGCTTGCGCACCGCGCGATAGAAGGTGTCGGTATAGAGCTTGCCGACTGAGTAATCGACGGGATCGGGGAAATCGACGATGATCACATCATACTGGCCGCTATGCTCGCGCGCCCAGCGAAAGCCGTCGGCATTGATCACGGTCATCCGCTTGTCGGTCAGCGAGCCGCGATTGAGCGCGGCGAGGGTCGGCGTATTCGAGAACAGGCTGGTCATCTCGCCGTCGAGGTCGACCAGCGTGAGCTTCGCCACTTCGGGATGCTTGAGCACCTCGCGCGCGGCCAGCCCGTCGCCGCCGCCGAAGATCAGCACGTTGCGCGGATTGGCCACCCGGCCGAGCGCGGGGTGCACCAGCGCTTCGTGATAGCGATATTCGTCGCGCGACGAGAATTGCAGGTTGCCGTTGAGATAGAGCCGCAGGTCGTCGTCGCGGCGCGTCAGCACGATACGCTGGAAGCGCGTGGTCTGGGCATAGATCACCGGTTCGCCGTAACTCGCCACCTCCGCCCAGCGCTGGAGCCGGTCGGACGCAATGAAGCCGGCGATCAGGCCGATCAGGATCAGCACCCCGGCCAGCTTCTCGCTCCGGTAGCCGGTCGCGCGGGGCAGCACGAACAGTAGCGCCAGCGCCACTGCGGCGTTGGCGATGCCGAACAGGAAGCCGGTGCGGATCATCCCGAGATGCGGCATCAGCAGCAGCGGGAAGAGCAGGCTGGCAACGAGCGCGCCGACATAATCGAAGGTCAGCACGTTCGACACGGTCTCACGGAAATCGAAGCCGCGCAGGATGCGGATCAGCAGCGGGATCTCGAGCCCGACCAGGAAGCCGATGGCCAGCACCAGTCCGTAGAGCGCGACCCGGAAATGCTCGACCAGCGGGAAGAGCAGGAACAGCGCGGCGGCCGAGCTGCCGCCGATCAGCGCGATCAGCAGCTCGACCCGGACGAACAACCGCACTTCGTCGCGCTTCACATAGCGCGAGCACCAGCTGCCGACGCCCATCGCGAACAGATAGGAGCCGATGACGGTGGAGAATTGCGTGACGCTGTCGCCGAGCAGATAGCTGGCCAGGGTGCTCGCCAGCAGCTCGTAGATCAGCCCGCAGGTGGAGACGACGAACGCGGACGCAAGCAGCGCCGCCGCGGGGGCGGAGGCGCGGAACCGTGGATGGGCGGGATCGCCTTCAGCCATGGATGGCGGCGGCGACGATCATCGCGAGCCCGATCGCGACGGCACCGGCGAATATCGCAACGGCGATATTCTGCTTCTGGTGGATCTCCTGCCACAGCTTGCCCGGGGTGAGCAGGTCGAGGACGATGAAGCCGATTGCGAAGATGACGATGCCGACCACCGCATAGACGAGCGTGGCGAGCAGGGCTGGAAAAGAAGTGAACATATCCAACTCCTTATTTGTGGGTGGGGCCAGAGATGCGGGAATAACCGTGCGCCCGCCCGCCTTCGGCGAAGGGGGACCAGGCGAAGATGCCGCTGAGCACGAACAGCGCGGCCACGCCGAGGCACCAGAGCGCATAAAGGAAAGTGCGGGTGCTCATTCTTCGTCATCCTCCGAGGATTGCGTCAGCGCGGCAAAGCCGGTCGGTGCGAAATCGCTTTCCGCCTGGCGTGCCTTGTCGAACTGGATGTGGCGGATCAGGCCGATCAGCAGCGGCAGGCCGAGCAGGAGCAGCGCGATGAAGAAGCTCGAGGCGAACAGCGCGCCGCCCCGCACCTCCACCACGACTTCCGGCTGGTTGTCCTGGTTCAGCCAGCCCGGATCCTCGACTGACATGCTCCTGGCGTAATCCCAGGTCGTGCTGCTGTTCCAGCGATTGCCCTTGTAATCGACGACCAGGTCATAATCCCCGGCCGGCACGCTCGCCACCGAGATCGAGGAGCGGCGCGAGCCCTCCGTCCACGGCCCGTCGGAATCGCTGCCCGAATAGCGCTCGGCCGCGCCATAGGCCTCATAGACCTGCTGCGTCTTGCGATCGACCAAGGTGTAGTCGAGATCGACCCAGCCATTCTCCAGCCGCGGTACATCGGCGCGGATCTCGACGCGCTGATAGAGATGGCCAAGGTGGATCGGGCCCAGCGTGACGGTACGTTCGGTGCCGTCGGAGGCGATCGGGAAGCGCCCCGCGGTAACCCAGCTGGTGCCGCCGAAGGCCAGGATCAGCACGGTCAGCAGCAGGAACATGCCTGCGAAGATCTTGAACCCGGTGCCCAGCCAGGCGGCGTTGGGCGAAGGCTGGTGCGGCATCGGCGGCCAGCTGGCGCCCTTCTGCACGCCGAACGCTTCCGCCATCTCCTTGTGGTCGAGCAGGATCGACCGGGTCCAGCTCACTTCATGCGCGTTCTTCTCGCGCGAGAGCATCGAGCCCGGGCGGACCCAGTCGGCACCGACCACTTCCTCGCCTACCGCCACGCGCCAGTAGAATTCGCCGAGCACATAGTTCACCCGCGCGGTGCTGTCCTCGTAGAAGCGGGTATAGGCCCTGTCGCCGAGCAGCATCGTCTCGTAATCGGAATAGCTGGGCGAGACGGTCAGCTGCTCGCCCAGGCTCCAACCGCGGCCGTCCGTGATCAGCCAGCGATAGCCGTGATAGGGATTGAACAGCAGATATTCGTCCCAGGCCCCGCCGCCCGCCGCCGAGCGCTGCAGATAGCCGATCGCTTCCCATTCGATCCCGCGCAACGTGCCGCGCGACCCAAGCGGAATCTCCAGCGCCTCGGCGGCCTGGCGATATTCGGTGATCAGCTTCACTTGCGGATCGGTGACGTCGAGGATCGAGCTGCAATATTGGCAGACGACGCTCACGCTATAGCCGGCTGCGCGGAGCGCGACCGAGCCGCCGCATGCCGGGCAGGCCAGGGCCTTCACCGCAGGGGCCGCGGGCAGCTGGAGTTCGGTTTCAGGCTGCATAAGCGGGAAGCGTCCAGCCTTCGAACGCGCGCAGTCCGGTGGGAGCGAGTTCAGGGAGCGTCACATAGCACCCCTGGTAGAAAGTCGTGGCGAGCGCATCGCGCTGGAGCGAGGCGCATTCGCCCTTCGGCCCGCGCAGATCGACGCTGTAGACCCGCCAGCCCGGCGTCGGGGTGAAGGGCAGCTCGCCTTCGGCCGCGATGCAAAGCACGTCGCGCGCATCGACGATCGTCAGCTTGCGCGCGTCGAGCGTGATCTCGGCGCCCGGCACCGCCTCCTTGCCCTTGCCGATGTCCTTGAGCGTGCGGGTCTGGACCTGGCTGAACGCACGCTCACGCATCAGCATGAACTGGCCCATCGCATCGCCCAGCCAGCCATGGCTGCCGTCGCCGAACAGCAGCAGCCACTCGTTCCAGGCGCCGTCGGTCCAGGCCCAGCGCACCCGGCCGATCACTTCGAACGGCTGATCCTCGATGCGCCCCCGCATCCCGATCTGCACCGGGCTGACATCGAAGGGCAGCGGCGCGGACTTGCCGACCACCATCACGCCGGTGTCGCTGCGGGAAAGCAGGCTATGGCAATAGTCGCAGACGCGCGCCGGCAGGGCCGCCGAACGGAAGACGGCTTCGGCGCCGCAATTGGGGCAATTGACGCTCAGGCTCATGACGGCTTCAGCGGATGCGCGAAAGCAGCTCGGCCTTCTTGGCGTCGAACTCCTCTTGGGTGATCGCCCCGATCGTCAGCAGCTTGTGGAGCTTCTCGATCTGGGCATAGGCATCCTCGCCCGGCGCCGCGGCGGCACCCGGCGCCGGCAGCGCGCCGCCGCCGATCCCGCCGGCCATGCTCTGGCCGATCGCCACACCGGCCGCCGCGCCCGCGCCGATGCCGGCAATGCCGCCCGACTGGGCCGCCGCCGTCTCGATCGCCTCGGCGCTCTGGAAGCGCACGAACCGGTCAAGGTCCCCGACCACGCGCATCGAACTGGCCTTGTCGAGCATCGCCTGCACTTCGTCGGGCAGCGACAGGCTCTCGATGAAGAAGCTGGTGCAGCTCAGCCCCCATTGCGCGAAGGCCGGCTCGACCGCTGCCTTGAGCTTCTCCGAAAGCGCGCTCTGGTTCGCGGCGAGATCGAGGAAGGCGATCTCGCCGGTGCCCAGCGCCGAGGCGATCGACGTGGCGATCGCGGCGCGCAGCTGCGGCTCGAGGTCGCTCACCGTCAACCGGTCGAGCGAGCCCATCATCTTCACCGCGAAGGCCGAGACGTCCTCGACCCGGAAGCTGTAGCTGCCGAATGCGCGGATGCGCAGCGGGCCGAATTCCTTGTCGCGCACCGGGATCGGCTGGGTGGTGCCCCATTTGAGCCCGGTCTGCTCCTTCTGGCTGTAGAAATAGACATCGGCCTTGAAGGGCGAGGCAAAGCCCTTGTCCCAGTTCATCAGCGAAGTGAGCAGCGGCAGGTTGCCGGTCTGCAGCGTGTGCAGCCCGGGCAGGAAGGCGTCGGCAATCTCGCCCTGGTTGAAGAACAGCGCGGTCTGGCCGCTGCGCACGGTCAGCTGCGCCCCGTTCTGGATCTCGCGATCCTGCATCGGATAGCGGATGGCCAGCGTGCCGGGCTCGTCGACCCAGTCGATGACGTCGACGAACTGCTTCGAAAGGAAGTCGAAAATGCCCATGATGCCCCTCCTGCACTGCAGGATAGGCGATATATTGCCGGCGCAAAACTGCAAAGCGACATGCCAACCGGCATTTCGACATTCCGGCAACTGCCCGACCGCTTGCGCAAACCGGGCAGTTGCTGGTCTCAGCCGCTCGCCAGCCGGACGAGATGGCACCCATCGGACTGTTGCTCGAACAGCCAGCGTTGCCCCGTGAACCGTTCGATAATATCGGCGGCGGTCCGCGCATGCTGGCTCGGCTTCACCGTGGTGAAGCTGCCCCCACCGGCAAGCGCGAAGGGCAGCAGCAACTGGTCGGCGAGATACGGCCCTGCGAATGCCGGCGATTCGAGAAACCCGGCCATGCGCTGCGCCGCCGTCCGGGCGAGCGATTCCGCCGATACGCCCAGCTTGCCGAAGCCGGTGACGACCTCGGTCACCTGCTCGAACTCGGCCGCGAGCAGCAGCGCATTGCCCGGCCCCTGCCCCTCGGGGAGCTGGTGCATGGCAAAGGCGTCCTCGGGCCACTCAGGCAAAAGGCTGCGTGCAGTCCGCAATTCACGCTCGGCGATATTGCCCGGCAATGCCGCGAACAGCGCCATCGCCGAAACCGAGCGCAGCGCACCGCGCTCAATGCAGTCGATCGGCGCGAGCTTGCCCGGCACGATGTCCACTTCGATCCGGCCGCCACCGCGCGGGTAGAAGCCATGGCGGACCAGCCGCATGTCGATACCCGCGCCCATCCGCCGCACCACCGGCGCGAACGTCTTCGCGATGAAGTCGAACGGGGGCGCGAGCATGTTGTGCGTGCCGCCCTCGAGGACAATCCGCGACGGTCCATCGGCCATCAGCAACGGCATCAACAGGGTCTGGAAGACCAGCCCGGTGCTGCCCGCCGTACCCACCGCGAAATGATATTCGCCGGGCGTGACGCGGCCAGGCGTAAAGCTGAAGTCAGACGCGCCGACTTCCAACCCCTCGCAGACCGTGCCGCCGATCGCCAGCGCCGCTTCGATCGCAGTCACATGCTGGCGCATCAGCCCCGGCTTCTCGCGCTTGCCGCGCGCATTGGTGATGCGGAAGGGCTGGCCGGTCACCAGCGACAGCGCGCAGCTGTTGCGCACGATCTGGCCGCCGCCCTCGCCTTCCGATCCGTCGATGACAATCATGTATTCACCAGTTCCAGAAAAAGGTCGTTCGCACGATCGACGAAGCGATCGTGCAGCTTGCGCGCCGGCAGCTCTCCCGCCCGCTCGAGTTCGCCGCGGATCAGCGCGTCGATCTCGGGCGGCCGGGCGCCATTGGCACGCTCGTTAGTGCGCGCCTTGGCCTCGACCAGCGCCTCGATCTGCTCGACCAGCAAGGCCGGCAGGTCGCTCGCCGCAACCAGCGCCTGCAGGTTCATCGGCGGCCGCACCCCCGGGTTGAGCCGGATTGCACGGATCGCCAGCGCAGGACGCAGGGCGTAGAAATACTTCTTCACCGGCACATCCCCTTCCCCGTCGAGCCACCGATCCGCGGCCAGCTTGCCCGACCGCGCATAATGATAGGCGATCGCCCGCGGATCGAGCAGGTCGTCCGCCAGTTCCGCCAACCGGGCGATGAACGGATCATCGGTCCGATAGCGGATCGGCGAGAGCATCCACTCGCTGACCACGGCATTCGACTTGAGCAGCAGAGTGAGCGCCTTGCGCACGTCCCAGCCGTTCAGGTCGATCTCGTCCTCGATCGGCATCTCGATCACGTCGCGGCCGGGCGCCAGCGACAGATACCAGTCGCGCGGCCGCACATAGAGGAAGCGCACGTCATAGTCGCTGTCGGGCGAGGGAAAGCCCCAGGCCCGCGAACCGGATTCGGCCGCAATCAGCAGGCGCGCGCCATGCTCCGCCTCGATTCGCTCGAGGCGGGTTTCGATCTCCTTCCGCACGGCGGAGGGGATGGTCGCGTCGGCCTTGGCTGTCATCTCTTGTCTCACCAGAACATCCAGGGATCGGGCCGTCGCGCGTCGGATGGCCCGATGCCAAAATCATTTTGCCCGAGCATGAGGTCGATAAAGGCCTCTCGCAGCAGTGGCGCACGCTCCGCACCGATTCTGAGGATCAGCCTGTTCTCGACGGGCTCGATCTCCAACGCGGCCTGTTCAGGGCAATATTCGACCCGAAGCCTCTCGAACCTGTCCCACTTTGGCGAGCCGAAGTTCGGCCGCCCCCATATCGCTGGCGTTACCGGAGCGAGCCCCATCGTTCGATGGCTCGGCACTTCCTGACCGACCATGCGATCGATCAGATCGATGATCGATGCACAGCCGTCGCGGTCGGCATGGAAGTGCCAGCCGCGACGGCTGCCGCTGAGCGCGGCATAGCGCCAGATATAAAGGCTGCCCGCCTGCTTCCAGGCGGAAACCTCTGCAATCATCTTCCTGACCTCTTGGGAAACCGGCGGTGTGCGCCAAGAGCTGAGGAGAGCTTTTAGCCCTTCACGCACACCACCTGCTTCAGCGTATGGACGATCTCGACCAGGTCGGCCTGCGCCGCCATCACGGCCTCGATCGGCTTGTACGCCTTCGGCGTCTCATCGATCACGCCTTCGTCCTTTCGGCACTCGACGCCCGCAGTGTCACGGATGTGCTCGTCGAGCGTCACCAGCTTCTTCGCCGCGGTTCGGGACATGATGCGTCCAGCTCCGTGCGAGCAGCTGTCGAACGACTCCGCGTTGCCCAGCCCTCGCACGATGAACGACTTGGCGCCCATCGAGCCGGGGATGATCCCCAGCACGCCCTTCGCCGCGCGCACCGCGCCCTTGCGGGTGACCAGCACATTCTCACCGAAGTGATTCTCGCGCTGGACATAGTTGTGGTGACAGTTGACTGCTTCCAGCTCCGCATCGAACGGCTTGGCGATCTGTCCCCGCAGCGCGCGGATGACGTTGGTCATCATCATCCGCCGGTTCAGCGCCGCGAAGTCCTGCGCCCAGCCGACCGCCTCGACATAGTCGTCGAAATGGTCGGTCCCTTCCGGGAAATAGGCCAGGTTCTCGTCGGGCAGGTTGATGTGCCACTTGCGCATGTCCTGCTTCGCCAGCTCGATGAAGTAGGTGCCGATCGCATTGCCGACGCCGCGCGACCCCGAATGGAGCATCACCCACACGCGCTGGTCCTGATCCAGGCACAGCTCGATGAAGTGGTTGCCCGTGCCCAAAGTCCCCAGATGCACCAGGTGATTGGTGTTCTTGAGCTTCGGATACTTCTCGACGATCCGGTCGAATCGCTGGGCAAGCGTTGCCCAGGCTTCGACGATCGCCGGGGGCGGATCGCCCCACGAACCCGTGTCGCGCTTGTTGCGGTTCATCGACCGGCCGTGCGGCACGGCGCGCTCGATCGCGCTGCGGATCCCTTCCAAATTGTCGGGCAGGTCGCTTGCCACCAGCGAGGTGCGCGCCGCCATCATGCCGCAGCCGATATCGACACCCACCGCGGCAGGGATCACCGCGCCCTTGGTCGGGATCACCGAGCCGACGGTCGCGCCGATGCCGATATGGACATCGGGCATCGCGGCGACATGCTTGAACACGAACGGCATCTTCGCCGCGCGCGCCAGCTGGTCGCGGGCCCCGTCTTCCACAGGCACGCCACGGGTCCACATCTTGATCGGCACGCCCCCTTCGACGTGCTGGAAATCATACAGCGTCTCGGTCATCGCGACCTCCTTCAAACTCGATCATGGTGCCGGCGACGAGCGGTGGCGAGACAGTTTTGCTGAGCTATCCGGTTGCCCGGAGGCGGAGTTGAACCGCCGACCTCCCGCCGCAAGAGGGCGGGTGCTCTGTCCTGTAGTCCCGCCGGCATTCGCCAGCGAATTGGGTTCCGGCGACGAGGGATGCGATGGACGTTCCCCGAAGGGACACTTTGGAGGTGTAGTCCAACGCGGCATTCGCCGGGTTTTGCCGGTCACGGCGACGAGGGATGGGAAAGACTGCCCCGAAGGGCCGGTGCTCTATCCGCTGAGCTACCGCTCCCGGGGGAGCGGGCGGGATTCGAACCCGCGACACCCGCATTACCAATGTAGTCCTTGCCCGGCATTCGCCGTGATGTTCGTGTTGGGCCGTGGCGACGAGGAGTGACGAGAACGTCCTTGAGCTACCGCTGCAACGGGGGGACTCAAACCCCACCTCCCGTTCGGCCGAAGCCTCCCGGGCGCTCTTTCCGGACTTTCGGGTTTCCCCTTGGAGCAATGTAATCCCGCCGGCATTCGCCACGGCCCTGTTCGTCAGATCTCCACTTGCTTGACGATGCCCACCCAGTCACGCGTGTCGCCGGAAACGAAGCGCGCGATGGTGTCGAACACCGCGTCGGAGAAGCCCCCGACATTCAATATGTCCGCCCGGTCCTGCGCCTGGCTGGTGCCATGCGGCTGGATGTCGATGCAGACGAGCTTGGCAGCCGGGTTGCGGCGCTTCAGCGCGTTCCACTCGCGCATCGTCGCCGTCGCGCCGTACCGGTTGGCATCCACCCAGGACTCGTTGTCCGAGACGATCACCACCAGGTCCACCGGCTCGCGCAGCAGGTTGAGTGCAGCCAGCGGTGCCGAGACGTTGGTCCCGCCCCCGCCGATCGCCGCCAGCTTCGCCGCATTCACAGCGACGCGGGCGCGCGGATCGAGCTTCACCTTCACCACCGCCTGCTCGAACGGCAGTACGCGGGTATCGCGATTGGTGCGCAGCATCGCTGCAGCAACCAGCGCCGCGACATCGATGCACCGCACCTTCGACGAGACGCCCTTGCGGTAGCCCGTCGCCGGCGAAGACATCGACCCCGACACATCGGGACAGACCACGACCCGGCCCGGCACCTTCGGCACGCGCGCAAGCGACTGCTCGAGCGCATCCTCCAGTGCAGCCTGGACCTTGAGCGGCACGCTCTCGCGCGCCTGGTCCAGCGCCACCATCAACTGGTAGGGCATGGGCCGTACCTTCGCGATCGCGTCGCCAGCCGCCAGCCGCGCGGCAACCGCATCGGTGACTCCCGCCACGTCGAACGCGCCGTTGCGCGCCAGCGTGTTGAGGTTCATCCGCAGCGCCTGCCAGCCGATCCGCGTGGACAGCACCGCCCAGTCTTCCGCCGTCAGCGGAAAGGCAGTCAGCCACTCGAACGGCACGTTCGGCAGCGGGAGCGACCGATCGGCCTTCCACGCCTCGAACCCGGCGATCTCGGCAGGCAGCGCGGCAACGTCGTACGGACGCCCGATCAGCCAGCCGTAGAAAGCGCGCCGCGCCGCATCGGCGGGCTTGGGGTGCACCATGCGGACAATGTCCGCCAGGCTCGGATCCTTGCCCGTCGCCGCCATCAGCTGCGGCATCGACGCCTGCTCCAGCCAGCGCTGGACCAGCCGCTTCGGCCGCGAGCCGAGCGAAGTACGCCCCACATGCCCCGAGCGCATGATCTGCACGAAGTTGCGCAGCATGCGGCCATTGTCGATCACCCGGCCGAACACGCGGACCGCAAGATCCGGATCGGCAACCGTGAGATACGCCGCAAGCAGCGCCGGCATGTCCTTCATCGCGCCCGACTGCCGGGCGTAGACCGCGGCCTGGGCAACGAAATACGGATCGCAGACCCGTGCGGCATCGAGCATCTCGGCCAGCTGCGTTTCCGCCGGCGCGTAGAAATTGTCGGCCAGCGTGCCGGTCACGGCAAGCTGGGCGAGCTTGTGCTCGGGCCCATAGGCATATGCCGGCGCACCCTCGCGGTTCCGCGTATCCGCGGCCGGCATCAGCTTTGCGATCGCCGAAGCGAAAAGTCCTTTGTTGGCCATCGTCCAACTCCTCGTATCTGGTCAGGGCGGCAGGATTTGAACCTGCGACCTCCCGCTCCCAAGGCGGGCGCTCTGCGCAGCCTGAGCTACGCCCTGTGAAATTTCCCGGGGGGCGGCCGGCCCATTCCGGCCGCCCCGCGTTTCCGCCGCCGGCTTGGGAGGTTCGACATCTCCCCGTCCGACGCCGAAATGTATTGCAGTGCGCGTGCCAGTTTCGCTGCGCGCGCCGGAATTTTCTCACAACATATTGGTTATTAGTTATTTTATTCGGCACGCTGATGTGACTGCATTCTCATCGAAAACAAATCGAAAGCGATTTTGCTATCGATAGAGATCGTAATTTATCCTATGGTATAAGCATGAAGCCACTCACCGTTATCGGATTCCTCGGCTCGACGCTTGACGCGAGCAAGTTTGGCCCGTCACGCTGGGGCAAGTGGCGCCCGTCCGTCGCACTGACGATGCACGAGGATCTGCGCGTCGATCGCTTCATCCTGCTGCACGGCTCGCTGCATCGTCGGCTGGCGGAATACGTCGCCGAGGACATCGCCTCGGTGTCCCCCGAGACCACCGTCGAGATGCGGCTGCTCGATTTCGGCGACCCCTGGGATTTCGAGCAGGTCTACGGAAAGCTGCTCGACTTCGCCCGAGCCGAACCCTTCGATCCGGACGTCGAAGACTATCTGATCCACATCACCACCGGCACGCATGTCGCGCAGATCTGCCTCTTCCTGCTCACCGAGGCGCGCTATCTGCCCGGCCGCCTGCTGCAGACCCAGCCGCGGCGCGGCACGCCCGGCGATGCCGCCGGCCTGTGGAACGTGATCGACCTCGACCTGTCGCGCTATGACAGCATCGCCACCCGCTTCGCCGTTGCCGCGGAGGAAAGCACCTCCTTCCTCAAATCGGGCATCGAGACACGCAACGCCGCGTTCAACCGGATGATCGACGAGATCGAGCATGTCGCCCATCGCTCCAAGGCGCCGATCCTGCTGATGGGGCCCACCGGCGCGGGCAAGAGCCAGCTTGCGCGACGCATCTACGAGCTCAAGCGCCTCAAGCACCAGATCGCAGGCACCTTCGTCGAAGTGAACTGCGCGACGCTGAAGGGCGACGGCGCGATGTCGGCGCTGTTCGGGCACCGCAAGGGCGCTTTCACCGGCGCGGTTGCCGATCGGCCGGGGCTGCTGCGCGCCGCCGACAAGGGCATGTTGTTCCTCGACGAGATCGGCGAGCTGGGCCTCGACGAGCAGGCGATGATCCTGCGCGCGATCGAGGACAAGCGTTTCCTGCCGGTGGGGTCTGACAAGGAAGCCGCATCCGACTTCCAGCTGATCGCCGGCACCAATCGTGACCTGGGCGAGGCCGTCGCCGCCGGCCAGTTCCGCGACGATCTCTATGCCCGGCTCAACCTGTGGACCTTCCAGCTGCCCGGCCTGGCCGAGCGGCGCGAGGATATCGAGCCGAACCTCGACTATGAGCTCGAGCGCTTCGCCGAACGCGAGGGCGACAGCGCCAGCTTCAACAAGGAAGCCCGCCAGCGCTACCTGGCCTTCGCGACCGGACCGGATGCCAGGTGGCCGGGCAATTTCCGCGACCTCGCCGCCAGCGTGACGCGTATGGCGACGCTCAGCGCCAAGGGCCGGATCGACCTCGAATGCGTGGAAGCGGAGATCGAGCGGTTGAAGCGGCTCTGGTCGGGCCAGCGCGAGGACGAAGCGGGCGTGCTGGGCACGATCCTCGCCCCCGAGGCACTCGCCGAAATCGATCCGTTCGATCGCGTCCAGCTGGCGGAGGCGATCCGCACCTGCCGGCGCAGCCGCTCGCTATCCGAAGCCGGCCGCACCCTCTTCGCCGCCTCGCGCACCCGCCGGGCCAGCGCCAATGATGCAGACCGGCTGCGCAAATATCTGGCGCGCTTTGGGCTGGATTGGGCGGTAGCGTCGGGCCAATGAACCGGCCAAGACATATATAGCAACAATTATGGCCGATATTGTGCCTTTCCGCAGGATATCGGCCATTTTCGTTGCTGTGTTCGCCACACTGGCTAGGATGCCCTCGCCCGCATCGACAAGGGCCGCGCAGGGAGAGGATGATGACCCGCATCGTGGAAGCCGGTAGCCGCCGGAACATGCTCAAGGCGGCTGCGCTGCTGCCCGCCGTCGCGGCGGGCGCCGCGAGGGCGCAAGCCGCGTCGCCAGGCGACCTCCTCGCCTTCGCCCGCGACACCCGCGAGCCGGATCTCGTCCTGCCGCTCTGGCCCGAGGGCAAAATGCCGGGCAGCCCGATCCCGGCGATGACCGAACGCATCGACGACCAGACCGACAATGCCGGGCTGCGCTACCGCGTCGCCGAGCACGTCACGCGCCCCACCCTTTCCTTCTTCGCGCCGACCGCGAGCCCGACCGGCGCCTCGATCCTGATCCTGCCCGGCGGCGGCTATTCGCGCGTCGGCATCGACCGCGAAGGCTATGAGACCGCGCGCTGGTTCAATGCGCAGGGCATCGCCGCCTTCGTGCTGCGCTACCGATTGCCCGCGGATCGGTGGGGCGGCGGCGCGCTCGTCGCGCTGCAGGATGCGCAACGGGCAATGCGGCTGATCCGGGCGGGCGGCAAATGGAGCATCGACCCCAAGCGCGTCAGCGTGCTCGGCGGATCGGCCGGCGGGCATCTGGCGATCAGCCTGTGCGTGAAGGTCTATGACCGCACCTATCCGGTGATCGACGCCGCCGACCGGCTGCTCACCCGGCCCGATGGCGCTATCCTGCTCTATCCGGTCGTGTCGATGGGCGCGGGCGCGCATACCGGATCGAAGCTGGCGCTGCTCGGCCCCGACGCCTCAACCGCGGACGCAGCCGCCTGGTCGTTCGACCAGCGCCTGCCAGGGATCACGCCGCCGATCTTGCTGGCGCATGCAGTCCATGATCGGGTGGTGCCGGTCGATCACGCGCTCGCGCTGTTCGGCGCGGTGCGCGGATCGGGCGGCTCGATCGACATGCATTTGTTCGAGGACGGCGCACACGGGCTCGGCCTGCGCGGCGATCCGTCCTGGCCGATGTCGGACTGGCCCAACCTCGCCCGACGCTGGCAGCAGCGCAACGGGCTGGCCTAAGGCTTCCACTTACATCGTCACCCCGGTCCTGAGCCGGGGTCCCGCTTCTTCGCGGGACGGCCAGATAGCGGGACCCCGGGTCAAGCCCGGGGCGACGGTAGAAGATTCGGCGTAGGGCTCAGGCTGGCCGCAGTTCCGACTTCGGCTGGCTGCGCAGTGCCACAAAGGCGATCAGCATCGCCAGCGGGTGGAGGCACCCCATCAGCAGGAAGATCTGCCCGTAATTGCCCGACTGGGCGAGACGGCCGACAAGCTGAGTCGAGAAGATCCCGCCCAGCCCGCTGCCCGCCGCGACGATGCCGAACACGGTCGCCACCACCCGGGTCGGATAGAGGTCGACCACCAGGGTGCTGATATTGATCTGGAAGACGAGGTGCGCGAACGCCACCAGTGCCGCCAGCGCGAAGGTCACTTCGATCCCCGGATTGGTCGAGATCAGCATGCCCACCGGCGCCAGCACCGCCGCGACGCCAAGACCGACCAGCCGGCTGTTCGGAGGAGTCATCCCGCGCTTGATCAGCTGGCCCGAGAAGATGCCCCCGCCGATGCTGCCGATGTCCGCCGCGAGATAGACGATCCACGCCGTCGCCGCGATCGTCATCAGGCTCAGCTCGCGCTGATCGGCAAGGTATTTTGGGAACCAGAACAGGTAGAAATACCACACGGGATCGGCGAGCATCCGCGACACGGCAAAGCCCCAGAGCGGCCGCTCGCGCAGGATGACGCGCCACGGCGTCGGCTCGCGCACTTCCTCCCGCGCCTCCTTGCGACGCGGATAGATCGCCAGCCAGGCAACCAACCAGACAAAGCCCATCGCGCCGGTCGCCACGAACGCTTCGCGCCAGCCATAGGTGAGTGCCAGCCAGCCGATCAGCGGCGGGGCGATCGTCGCGCCGACCATTGCGCCGGCGGTATAGGTGCCGAATGCGAAGCCGCGTTCGCGCGGCGGGAAATGCTCGGAGACCGCCTTGGGCCCGGCGGTATAGTTGCCCGCCTCGCCCAGGCCGAGCATCGCCCGTGCCCCGCCCAGCGCCCCGGCGCTGCGCACGAAGCCCGTCGCCATGTTGGCGAGCGACCACCAGCCGACGAACAGCGCCAGCGCCGTCCGCGTGCCCAGCTTGTCGGTCAGCCAGCCGGCGACGAGATAGGCGATGGTGTAGGCGATCAGGAACAGCTGGACGACATGCGCATAGCCGATGTCGTTCATGCCCAGGTCGCGCTGGACCATCGGCGCCAGGATCGAAAGCGTCTGCCGATCGACATAGTTGAGCACGGTCGAGGCGAAGAGCAGCGCGAGGATCGCCCAGCGCAAAGGGCTCGGCGATTTGGTCTCGCCGATGGGCACAGCCGGATCGGACATTCAGCCTCCTATTTCGGGTGCAGCCTCGCGCAGCGCGGCAACCAGCGGCTCGGTCGCCGCCTCGGGAATCCAGCCGGAAAGCGCGATGCCGGCATGGGCCGGGTCGCCGGTCGAAACCGCGACGACATGATGGTCGCGCTCATCGGCGACATGGACACGCGCATAGCCCAGCCGCCGCACCTCGGCGAGCTTGGCGAGCAGCTGCTCGATCCCTTCCGGGAACATCGGAATGTCCTTGTCGCGGTAGATGTCGCGCACTTCGTCGTCGTCCAGCTCGGAGAGCAGGACGATGCCGATGCCGCTGGTGGTGGCGGGCAGCAGGCCGATACGCCCCAGCCCGCGCGATGCCTCGATTCCCGGCGGCGCGTGAAACAGATAGCTGACGCTGTCGCCCCACAGCACGCCGAGCGCGACCGTGTGGCCAAAGCGGCGAAGATTCTCGAGCACCGGCAGCGCGCGCCGGATCAGGCCTGATGCGAACAGGCTCTGCGCGGCGAGCACATGCATGCCGGCGCCGGCGGTATATTTGCGGTTGGCGGTCTGCCGGGCGATGCCGAGATAGGCGAGCGTCTTGAGCAGCCGGTTGATCTTGGTCGGATCGGCGTCGAGCCGGCGAGCGAGCTCGCGGCAGCCGACCGGCTCGGGCGAAGTGGCAAGCGCCTGGAGCGTGGCGATGCCGTCGATCAGGCTCTGGTTCGGCTGGGCGTTGAGTTTAGCGCGCATGGTTGCATCCTATGCACCCGCGCGTGCGCGCCGCATAGCTCACGCCACCTGCTCCGCATGGTCCCAGAAGCGGGCGTTCGGCTCGACGCCAAGGCCCGCACCAGTGGGCAGGACATAGCCGCCCGCGCCATGCCCCATATCGGTATCGAGCAGTGCCAGGTTCCGCTCGAACACGGAATGCTGCCACTCATGCTTCCACAGGCCCGGGATCGTCGCCGAAGCCTGGAGGCTGGCGGCGAGGAAGATGCCGGTGCCGACCGTCGCATGCGGCGCCACCGCGACGCGCTTCGCCGCTGCCAGCCGGGCGATTCGGACGAACTGGGTGATGCCGGTATGGCCCATCTCGGACTGGATGTACGCCAGCGGGCCGGCGGCTAGGCGGTTCGCGGCCTCATACTCGGTGTACCATTCCTCGCCCGCCGCGACCGGCACCGGGCTGGTCGCCGCAAGATGTGCCAAGCCGGCGATGTCCTCGGGCCTGACCGGCGCCTCGACGAAGCCGGGGCGGTACGGCACAAGCTTCTGGATCAGGTCGGCAGCCTCGGCCGGGCTGAACTTCCAGTGCAGGTCGATCAGGACCTCGGCCTTGTCGCCCAGCGCCTCGCGAAGCGCCGCCATCTCGGCAACGATCCCCTCATGGCTGACCACCGCGGCGAACTTGAACGCGTCGATCCCGCGCGCCTGCCATTCCCTGGCCAGCGCCACCCGCGCCTCAAGCGTCGCCGCAGGCAGGCCCGAGAGATAGCTCGGGATCGCCCCGTGCACCGTCTCGCCGATCAGGTCGCGGACAGGCTTGCCCCTGGCCTTGCCCTTCAAATCCCACAACGCGATGTCGATCGCCGCGATCGCATCGACATGGAAGCCGCCCCAGGCGCCGCGCACGCGCATCAGCCCGTAGAGCAGGTCCCAGGTCGCACCGATGTCGGTGATTTCCTCGCCCATCAGCACCGGTGCGAGCAGATCGTTGATGATCTCGCAGGTCGCGCGCGGTGCGCAGATGCCATAGGTCTCGCCCCAGCCCACGCTGCCGTCCTCGGTGGTCACGCGCACCACGATCGAACGGTCAACGGTGGGGTAGATCGTGCCGTTGCCCTTGCGCACGATATAGCCACGCGCATTCACGCGCTCCCCCTCCGCGAGCGGCCCGAGATAGGGGGTGTCGCGGGGGACAGTGACGATGAACGTGTCGATCGCGGCGATGCGCATGGTCAGGCGAGTGCCCCCTGGGGTGCTTCCATCGGCAGCAAGTCTGCCAGCCGGGCGAGCAGCGCGTCCAGCTCTGCCTGGTCGTAGCGGTCGAGTTCCGGCCCCGGCGCACGCACATAAGTGCTCTCGATCAACCCACGACGCTGCAGCACCGCCTTGGTCAGCCGCCAGCGAAAGATCGCCTGCATGTTGAGCAGGGGCAAAGTACGCTCGAACAAATCCCGCGCGCGCCCTTCCTCGCCCGCCGCATAGTCGGCGAGCATGCGGACGTGCAGCTCGGTGATCTCGCAGGCCGGCATCGTGCCGCGTGCGCCGCGCGCCAGCTCGTCGATCACATAGCGCGCGCCGGCCCCGCCGAACACGGCGTCGAGCGAATCGCCGGCCAGTGCGGTCAGCCGGGTGATGCGCTGGCCCGAGGGCGGCGCCTCTTCCTTGACATATTTGATGCCCGGCACCTGGTGCGCAAGTTCCGCGACCTGCTCCAGCGGCATGCCGATGCCCATCGGCGCCGGCGCGTTCTGCAGCATGATCGCGATGCCCGAGCCTTGGTGCGCGGCGTGGAAGAAACCGGCCATCGCGGCAAGATCGCCGGCAAAGGTCTTGGGCGTGAGGATCATCGCCGCCGAAGCACCGGCCTTCGCGCCGGCCTCGGCATAGGCGATCGCCTCATTGGTATCGCCGGTGCTGCCCCCGACCACGAAAGGCACCCGGCCATCCAGCCATTCGCCGATTCGCGCAGTGAGGTGCAGCCGCTCCTCGACGCTCAGCATGTCATATTCGCTGGCGAGCCCCGGGAAGACCACGCCCTGCGCGCCGGCGGCGACGATATAGTCGAGGACGCGGCGCATGCCGGCCTCGTCCACCGCGCCCGTGGCAGTGAAAATCGTCGGCAGAATCGGCAGCACGCCTTGCAGTTGGGTCACGTCCCCTCCGAAATATTTTGTTGCTATATTTGTCATATGCATCCGCAAAATCACCCTTGTCAACTCAAGTGTTGCGCCGATGTCACCGCGCCGCCCTCTGTGAACGAGGGTGTTGCGCGATCCCTATTGTTGCTTTAGTAGATACGTCATGCGGAAGCCAAGGGCATAAAGTCCGGGCCCGCCAACCGCCGGGTTGATAAGGGGAGAGGATATGAAGAATCGCACCGTCCAGCGCCTGCTGGTGTCCACCATTCTCGGGTCGGCGGCATTGCTCGCCACGCCCGCCGCAGCGCAGACCGACTCGGCCGCGCCGGCCGCCCAGGCAGCCGATCCCGCCGGGCAGCAAGACGACGGCGCCATCATCGTCACCGGCATCCGCCAGAGCCTTGGCGCCGCGCGTGACATCAAGCGCGACGCGATCCAGTTCGTCGATGCGATCGTCGCCGACGACATCGGCAAGCTGCCCGATCGCAACGTCGCCGAATCGCTCGCCCGCGTCTCGGGCATCCAGGTCGATCGCGGCATTGCGGAGGGCACCAACGTCTCGGTGCGCGGCCTTCGTCAGAACGTCTATCTGTTCAACGGCCGCGAGATCGTCGATGCCACCGGCCGCGGCGGCGTCGGCCTCGATCAGCTCGGCAGCTCGACCTATGGTATCCTGTCGCTGGTCCCCTCCGAGCTGATCTCGCGCCTCGAGGTGACCAAGCTTGCCGGCGCCGACGACATTGCGGGCGCGCTTGGCGGCATTGTCGATATCAACACGCGCAAGCCGCTCGACGGCCCGAACAGTATCGCCGCCCGCGCCGGCGCCAGCTACGACACGCTGACCGAGAAGCCGAGCTACGAGCTGTTCGGCCTGGTCTCGCAGAAGTTCGCCGGCGACACGCTCGGCGTGCTGGTCTCGGCTTCCTATGGTCGCCGCAAGCTTTCGCAGCAGGGACTCGATACCTTCTCGGGCTATACCCGCTTCACTGACTCAAACGGCGCTGTGCATTTCGGTCATTCGGACGTTCGCCCCGAGGAAATTTCCGAGACGCGCACCAAGTTCGGCCTGGACGGCGTGATCCAGTGGAAGCCGGGGCCGGGCGTCGAGATCACCCTGGACAGCTTCTATTCCAAGCTGATCTCGGACCGCGAGCGCTACTGGGTCTCGTTCAACCCGCAGACCGGGCTGACCAACGCCACCTATTCGCCGAACAACATCCTGATCTCGGGCAACTCGACCGCGCCGGTGCTGACCAACAGCGAGTTCGCCTATACCAAGGCCGACACCTGGTCCTCGGCGCTGAACGGCAAGTTCGACGTGACCGACCGGATCAAGGCAAGCGCCGAGGTGTCGTACAACCGCTCGACCTCGAGCTACGACCAGAATTACCTCCGGCTCCAGCCGCTCACCACGATCACGCCGAGCACCAGTTTCGACTTCTCCAAGGGCGATCTTGGCGCCTATTCGATCAGCGGCATCAACCTGAGCGATCCATCGCAGCTGCGCTTCACCATCCTGTTCGACAATCTCTACCGGGCGAAGACCGAGGCCACCGCCGCGCGCACCGACTGGAGCGCGGACCTGGGCGAAGGCTTCCTCGACAAGCTGAGCGTCGGCGTGCGCTATCAGAAGCTCGACACGCGGGTGAACCCGGCGCTCGCCGATATCCGCCCGACCGGCGGCATCGTCGCGACCTCGCTCGCGCAATATCTGACGCTGCGCTCGAATCCCAAGTTCGCCGAGGGTGACTTCGCGGGCCTGACCCGCACCTTCCTGGCGGGCAATGACACGATCGCCAACGGCTGCAGTGCCTGGACCACGGTCACCGCCGTCTCGCAATCGGCGGCCTGCCTCAATCCGACCCAGACGGCCACCGCGCTCGCCGGTACCTATCGGATCAACGAGAAGTTCACCGAAGGCTATGCCAAGCTCGACTTCAAGGTGGAGGGCGGCCTCGACCTCGCCGGCAATATCGGCGTGCGCTACCTGCACCGCGACATGACCTCGATCGGCAACCTGATCGGCGCCACCGGCGGGGTCACCCCGGCCAGCTTCGAGCGCACCGATGACGAATGGCTGCCCTCGGCAACCGTCCGACTGAACGTCGCCGACGGGATGATCGTGCGCCTGGGCGCGGCGAAGGTCGTCGCCTTCCCGAACACCGCCGATCTCAACAACGGCGTCACGCTCAACAACACCGCGATCTTCGTCGGCGGCGTGCAGACCACCCCGGGCACCGGCAGCGGCGGCGCGCCGAACCTCAATCCGTTCAAGGCGAACCAGTTCGACGCCTCGCTCGAATATTATTTCGGCCGCCAGGCGCTGTTCTCGGTCGGGCTTTTCTACAAGGACGTCTCGACCTTCATCGTCGCCAAGCAGAGCCCTGAGACGTTCAACAACGTCAACTACCTCATCAACCGCAAGATCAATGGCGACGGCGCCAAGGTGAAGGGTATCGAGGCACTGCTCCAGCTGCCCTTCTACTTCCTCCCCGGCGCGCTGGACGGGTTCGGCATCGTCGCCACCTATTCGTACATCGACTCGACCACGCCGATCCGCGACGCGGTGGGCCGCGTGCTCGCCTTCCCGGGCCTGTCGAAGAACAATGCCAATCTGGTCGGCTATTACGAGAAGGGTCCGGTTTCCTTCCGCGTCGCATACAACTGGCGCGACGACTATCTGGTCGGCCTGTCGGGTGCGAACACCGGCATCTACAACGATGCCTATACCGATCTGTCGGCGACCTTCCGCTATGACATCTCGAAGAACTTCTCGCTGAACCTCGAGGCGAACAACCTCCTCAACGAGCATCAGCGCACCTATGACGGCTCCTCGGAGGCCCTGCGGACGAACCTGTTCTTCGGGCGCATGTACAAGGCCAGCGTGAGCGTCAAATTCTGACGCCGGCCTGCCGGGAGGAGATCGAAGGTGAGCGATAGCGAACTGGCCGGACGCACGGCGCTGGTCACCGGCGCCGCGAGCGGGATCGGTGCGGCGATCGCCCGGCGGCTCCGCACTGCCGGCGCCCGGGTCGTCGGGCTCGATCTTCGGCCGGCATCCGATGCGGACGAGGCGCTGGTCGCCGATCTTCGCTCGGATGCGGACGTGGCCGAAGCGGTGGCGCGGCTGGGCGGGATCGACATCCTCGTCCACGCCGCCGCGATCTCGGTGCATGGCGGCGTGATCGACACCGACACCGCCGCCTGGGCCGACATCTACAATGTCAACGTGATCGGCGCCGTGCGGTTGCTGCGCCATGCCGTGCCTCCGATGCGGGCGCGGGGCGGCGGGTCGATCCTGCTGCTTTCCTCGATCAACGCCGATTTCGCGACGCCGACGCTTGCGGCCTATGCCGCATCCAAGGCCGCTATCGAGAGCCTGACGCGCACCGCCGCGCTCGAATTCGCGCCGGATGGGATCCGGGTCAACGCAATCGCTCCGGCTTCGGTCGATACGCCGTTGCTGCAGGACTCCTTCGATCGCGCGGCCGATCCTGAAGCCGCGCGTGCCGCCAATATCTTGCGCCATCCGCTTGGCCGCCTCGGCACGCCCGAGGACGTTGCGGAGCTGGCGCTGTTCCTCGCCTCGGATCGGGCGAGCTGGATCACCGGGGCCATTCATCCCCTGGACGGAGGTGCAAGTGTCACACGCCGCTGATGCCGAGATTGTCGGCGTCAATTGGGGAAGCTCGAACTTCCGCGCCTGGCGCATCGCGGGCGACGGGACCGTGGTCGATGAGATCGTCGCGGCGAAGGGCGTTGCGGGGCTGAGCCGGGAAGGCATGGCCGAGGTTATGGCGACACTCGCCGCGCGCTGGCCCGATCACGGCCCGATCTACGCATCGGGCATGATCGGATCGAATATCGGCTGGGCCGAGGCGCCCTATGCGATTGCACCGGCCGGCATGGCGGACCTCGCCCGTGCGACGATCCCGGTGGAGATCGGCGACAGCCCGGTGCGGATCGTACCTGGCATCGCCTGCAACCGCGACTTCGACGCCGCGCCGGACATCCTGCGCGGCGAGGAAACCGAACTGCTCGGCCTGATGGAGCTGGCTCCCGGCGACGGCGTCGCGGCGCTGCCCGGCACCCATACCAAATGGGTGCGACGCGAGAATGGACGCATCGGCGAGTTCCTCACCGCCATGTCCGGCGAGATCTTCGACCGGCTGACCGCGCAGGGGCTGCTCGCCTCGATCGTCGAAGGCGAGGCGGCGGACGGACCGGCATTCCGCGAGGGAGTCGCACGCGGCCGTGCCGGCGGGCTTGGGCTGTCGAGCCTCCTCTTCGGCGCCCGCGCCCGCGTGATCCGCGGCGCGCTCAGCCGTGCCGACGCCGCATCCTATATCCGCGGACTGCTGATCGGTTCGGAGATCGCCGATGCGATGGCGGCCTTCCCCGATATGGGCGGTGCCGTGGTGCCGCTGATCGGTAACGGGCCGCTTTCCCGCCTCTACGCCGCCGCGCTCGGCTCGGTCGGCATCGAGAGCGAACTCGTCGAATCGCGCCGCGCCTGTCTTCTCGGCTTCCGCGCGATCCACCGGGCTAGCATCGGATGAGCGACGGCGCGGCCGCCCGGCTCGATGCGGCGCTGGCCGAACTGCCGATCGTCGCGATCCTGCGCGGCCTGCGCGTGGAGGAAGCGGTGGCGGTGGTCGGCGCGCTCTACGATGCCGGAATCCGCGTCGCCGAAGTCCCGCTCAATTCGCCCGACCCGTTCGACACGATCGCGCTGCTCTGCCGCCAGTTCGGCGACCGGATGGCGATCGGGGCGGGGACCGTCACCGATCCGGAGCAGGTACGAAAGCTGGCCGCATGCGGCGCGGCGATCTGTGTCTCGCCCAATGTCGATGCCGCGGTTATCGGGGAGGCACTAAATCTCGGCCTGGTTCCGCTGCCCGGTTGCGCAACGCCGAGCGAAGCGTTCGCCGCACTCGCCGCCGGCGCGCGCCACCTTAAGTTCTTCCCTGCCGCCGGGCGCGAAGGTGACATCGCCGCGCTGCGCACGGTGCTGCCTAAGCATGTGGTGGTGCTGGCGGTCGGCGGCGTCGGCCCGGCCAATATCCCGACATTGCGGGGGGCCGGCTGCAGCGGCTTCGGCATCGGATCGGATCTCTACAAGCCGGGCCGCTCCGCCGAGAAGGTCGGCGGCCGCGCCCGTGCGCTGGTCCGCGCCATCCGGCACGCCCCGCGCGCGCTGCTGCTCGCCAACCCGCAGGCGATCATCGGCGAGTCCCCGGTAGTGCAGGGCGATACCGTCACCTGGACCGATCCGGTGCGCCGCCGAATCTATCGCTTAACCGAAGGCCAGGCGACCGAACAACCGACCGACCAACCCGTCTTCGGCCTCGCCCCGCTGCCCGATGACCGCATCGCCGGCACGCTCGAGAGCGCCTTCTGCACCCTCGCCGGTACTACCGGACCCGTTGCGGAGATCGGCGCCGGATGCCGCTTCAACGACCTGGCCGTCGATCCCAAAGGCGGCCTGTGGGGCGGGACGATGCACAAGGCGATCCTGGCGGGCCGCGGCGCAATCTTCCACGCGCCAAGCCCCGAAGCCGCGCCGCGCCGCGTGGCGGAAGGCCTGGGCGTTCCCAATGGCATGGCCTTCTCCGAAGACGGCAAGACGCTGTTCGTCATCGACACGCTCTCGCGCACCTTGATCGCCTATCCTGCCGATATCGAAGCTGGGATGCTCGGTGAGCCGGTGATCGTCAGCGACTTCATGAGCGTGCCCGGCAAGCCCGACGGCATGACCCGCGCGGCCAATGGCCGTTTCTTCGTCGCGATGTGGGGCGGCGGCTGTATCGCCGAGCTGGCGCCCGACGGCGCCATGCTGCGCAGCATCCCGGTGCCGGCACCCAATCTCAGCAGCGCCGCACTGGCCGGCGACACGCTCTACGTAACAAGCTCGCGCATGCGGCTTTCGCCTGCCCAGCTCGAGGCTTTCCCCGCCAGCGGCGGGCTTTTCGCGATTGACCTGACGGGCGGCTGATCCGCCCGACACACCCGGTCCAAGGAGACGCGTACCGAGTAACCAAAACTAAAATCAGGAGAGAATGCCATGCGCTTGCGCTTGATTGCCAGCACAGCGTTGCTGTGCCCGCTTGCCCTTTTGACGCCCGCCACCGCCCAGGCCCAGGTGGTCGTGGACACGGTACCGGCCGAGACCGATTCCTCCAATGCCGCCGCCTGGTGGCGGCCGATGGTGGTGAAGGGCAACACCACCTATGTCGCGTTCAACGCGCCGGGCGATACCGCCGGCACGCACAAGATCAAGATCGGTGTGAAGACCGGCACCGGCGCCTGGACGATCGACTATCTCAAGGACGAGAACGGCAATGTCTGGAGCCATGCCGACGATGTCGGGCATGACCAGCCGACGATCGCGGTGGACGGAGACGGCTATATCCATGTCTGGACCGATCATCATGTCGACGACTGGCGCTATTTCCGCTCGAGCGCACCCAATGATCCCACCGGAATGCTGCGCCGCATCAGCGACATGCCGGGCACTGTCGGCGCAACCTATCCAATCGCCGAGGATGCGCCCAATGGCGACATCTTCCTGATCATCCGCAACCATTACAACAATGCCGGCCAGGGCGAGCTCTATCGCTGGGACAATGCCGCGAACAGCTGGTCGAAGATCGGCATCTTCGCGCGCGAGAACACCAACTACGTCTATCCCGACGACCTGAAGATCGACGATGCGGGCAACGTCCATATCGCCTTCGAATGGGCCTATGGCACGCCGCGCTCGCTGCGCCACTACGGCTCCTACCTGAAGTACGATGTCGCCGCCGGCGTATTCCGCACCGCGAACGGCGTCGCGCTCAGTGCCCCGGCCACGCGCACCACCGCCAATGTCCTGTTCCAGGGGCTGGGCACCGGCGAGGTGTGGAACAACTCGAACGACGGCGTCGGCATCCAGGCGGCAGGACTCACCGTCGATCAATATGCCCGGCCGAGCATCGCCTATCGCTATCGCACCGCCGGCGGCACCAACGCGTACAACTTCGACGTCTACCGCGTGCGCTGGAACGGCGCCTGGGTCGATCGGGTGAAGATCTACACGGCGAACAACGACGTGCCCGCCGCCGTGGAGACCACGCACAACGGCACCCGGGCGCGGGTCTATTTCACCGTGCTGGGCAGTGGCCTGATGGCGGCGGAAAGCCCGACCTGGGCAGTACACCAGGTCGCGCCGGCCCAGAGCGCGGTGACCCGCATCTCGGGCATCCTCAAGTCGACGACCGAGGACGTGATCTACGCCGCGGCACCGACCGAGATCGACGCCAATCGCGGGCGGCTCCACGTCATCAGCATCGGCAACACCCTGCCCTGACCGAACGAACGCTCCGGCGGCGGGTCCCGCCGCCGGAGCGCTTCCGCATGGAGATCGCCCTTGATCCGCAAACACTTGCTCTGGCTGCTGCCGCTGGCGGGCATAGCCGGCCTGATGCTGTTCCTCGCACGCACCGCCGATGCGCCGGCAAAGAGCGGCACCGTGATCGTTTCGCCGACGCCCGACGCCGCGCCGAGCCCGGCGCCCATCCTCACTCCGCTGCCCGTCGCCACCGAGACGCCGAAGCCGAAGACGGTCCTCATTCCCGAGGCTCCAGCGAAGACGGCGGACGGCACGATCGTCACCCGCTGCACCGATCCGGAGTGCTGAGCGGCTTGGCGCGGCGTTCCATTTGCCCTATGCGCCGCGCCGTGGGGGGGGCCCCCCCCCCCCCCCCAAAAAGCGCCGGGGGGCCCCAAA